>NZ_AWQP01000050.1:0-16914 GCF_000972175.1 Pseudomonas syringae pv. coryli str. NCPPB 4273
CGTCGTCAGTGCCATCGCGATCAAAGAGCGCTTGTGTGGCAGTCGCTATGGGCAGGACATGATGTTGCGTCGAATCGGATTCAGTTGGACTCTCAGGCACAAAAAAAGACGCCGAAGCGTCTTTTCAGTCAAAGGCGGCCCCAGGTCATTTACCGACCTGTTTTTCCTTGATTTCTGCAAGGGTCTTGCAGTCGACGCACTGGTCTGCAGTCGGGCGAGCCTCAAGACGGCGGATGCCGATCTCTACGCCGCAGGATTCGCACCAGCCATATTCCTCGTCCTTGATCAGTTGCAGCGTCTTGTCGATCTTCTTGATCAACTTGCGTTCGCGATCGCGGGCACGAAGTTCAAGGCTGAACTCTTCTTCCTGGCTGGCACGGTCGGCCGGGTCAGGGAAGTTGGCAGCTTCGTCCTTCATATGGTCTACCGTTCGGTCGACCTCTTGCATCAAGTCCTGCTTCCACTTGTTCAGGATCTTGGTGAAGTGCGCGCGCATCGGCTCGCCCATGTACTCTTCACCCTTCGTTTGCACGTAGGGCTCAAAGCCGCTGATTAGATGGTTCTGTTGCTTTTCTGGGGTGGGCATGTCTGGACCGCCTCTCACTCTTCTAATCTATTGCGCAGGATTGTTCCATCACCGACACCCGTCGGCCCTGCAGCTGCAAGCGGGCGAACTTACCAGATCAAATCGGAGTGCGCTACTCCCGGTTGTCGAGCATGACGACGCCGTCTTCTTATGGAGATGGCCATTTCGCATCCGACCTTCATCTAAATGAACTCTAGTCGCTGCGCACCGTCGTAGCTTTCTTTTATTCGGCACTCGGGGCCGGGTTTTTCAGCCTGCAAGCGTACCGTCGGGCGGGTGCTTGGGTAGAATCATGGCGCGCCGTGATGACAATCATGTTTTAACACCCTGCTCCTAAAGGAATATCCATGAGCCAGCCTTACAGTGCGCGCAGTCGCGCCATAGAACCTTTTCATGTCATGGCGCTGCTGGCGCGTGCCAATGAATTGCAGGCGGCGGGTCATGATGTGATTCACCTTGAAATCGGCGAGCCCGATTTCACCACTGCAGAGCCCATCATTAAGGCTGGCCAGGCGGCACTGGCAGACGGCAAGACGCGCTACACCGCCGCGCGCGGCCTGCCGCAACTGCGCGAGGCCATTTCCGGGTTTTACGCTCAGCGTTACGGCGTCGACATTGATCCCCAGCGTATCCTGGTCACGCCGGGCGGTTCAGGCGCGTTGTTGCTGACCAGCAGTCTGCTGGTGGATCCCGGCAAGCACTGGTTGCTGGCCGACCCTGGCTACCCGTGCAATCGCCACTTTTTACGTCTGATAGAAGGCGAGGCGCAGCTGGTGCCGGTAGGTCCCCAAGAGCGTTATCAACTGACCCCCGAGCTGGTGGCCACGCACTGGAACCAGAACAGTGTCGGCGCGCTGGTGGCATCGCCCGCCAACCCGACCGGCACTCTATTGAGTCGTGACGAACTGGCAGCCTTGTCTCAGGCATTAAAAGCCCGCAATGGCCATCTGGTGGTGGACGAGATCTATCACGGCCTGACCTACGGTGTGGACGCCAGCAGTGTGCTGGAAGTGGATAACGACGCTTTCGTCCTCAATAGCTTTTCAAAGTATTTCGGCATGACCGGGTGGCGTCTGGGCTGGCTGGTTGCGCCTGAGGATGCGGTGGCCGATCTGGAAAAGCTGGCCCAGAACCTCTACATCAGCGCGCCGAGCATGGCGCAACATGCTGCGCTCGCCTGCTTTGAGCCGCAGACACTGGCCATACTCGAGCAACGGCGCGCCGAGTTCGGCCGCCGCCGGGACTTTCTGCTGCCAGCGCTGCGCGAACTGGGGTTCGGTATTGCCGTCGAGCCGGAAGGGGCCTTTTATTTGTATGCCGATATCTCCGCGTTCGGCGGCGATGCCTTCGCCTTTTGCCGGCACTTTCTGGAAACCGAGCACGTCGCCTTTACACCGGGGCTGGACTTTGGCCGTTTCCAGGCCGGGCACCACGTGCGCTTTGCCTATACGCAAAGCCTGCCGCGCCTCGAACAGGCGGTCGAGCGAATCGCTCGCGGCTTGCGTAGCTGGGGCGTCTGATGCGTTTTTCTCCGCAGCTTGAGCAGGGGCGTCTGCTGGTGCGTTACAAGCGTTTTCTCGCTGATATCGAAACCGATAGCGGTGAGTTGCTGACCATTCACTGCCCTAACACCGGTTCGATGCTCAACTGCATGATGCCCGGCGGGCGCGTGTGGTTCAGTCGCTCGAATGACCCCAAGCGCAAACTGCCGGGCACTTGGGAAATCAGCGAAACCCCGCAGGGTCGCCTGGCCTGTATCAATACCGGACGGGCCAATACGCTGGTTGAAGAGGCCTTGCGCGCCGGGGTCATCAGCGAACTGACTGGGTTCACGGCGCTCAAGCGTGAGGTGGCCTACGGACAGGAAAAAAGCCGTGTGGACTTTCGTCTGGAGTACCCGGATGGCTACCTGTACCTGGAAGTGAAAAGCGTCACTTTGGGGTTCGATGGTTCCAGCATGGCGGCATTCCCCGATGCGGTGACCCAGCGTGGCGCGCGGCACCTGCGCGAACTGGCGACGCTGGCGCGCGAAGGCGTACGCGCCGTGCTGTTGTATTGCGTCAATCTCACCGGTATCGACGCTGTGCGGCCTGCGCAGGAGATTGATCCTGCCTACGCGGCGGCGTTGCGTGAAGCCATTGATGCCGGTGTGCAAATTCTCGCCTACGGTGCGCAACTGACGTCGGAGGAGATTTTTATCGACCGGCGCCTGCAGGTGCACGGCCTGGATTGAGGCATCTGGCTACGGGCGGTTCAGACTCCGTCATGCCTCCAGATGCAGCGACACCCAGATGCCCTCGGCGTCTTCACGGCTTTTGATGACGGTCAAGGACTGGCCTTCGCAAGGCCCGGCAACGCATTCGCCGTTCTCGATCAGAAACAATGCCCCATGCGTAGCGCACTGGATCAGGCTTGTACTGCTGTCCAGAAATTGATCGGGTTGCCATTCCAGCGGAACACCGCGATGCGGGCAGCGGTTTTTGTAGACGAACACCTCGCCCTGGCGGCGCACGGCAAAAAGCGCATGTTCGCCCAGCGCGAAGCCTTTGCTGTGGGCTTCGGGCAGGTGGCTTGAAGTGCAAAGGAATATCAAGAAGCCTCCATTGGCCAGTTCTTCGGGGACCGGTTTCAGGGTGCCAGTTTTCCGGGGCGGTGCCTGATCGGACAAGTCTGGCATTTTCTTCGGATTGATGCGCTGCGTTACGTTGAAGTCATTACAGGCTGCGTCGGTTCTTTCCTGTCTTTTTGTAGCTTTCTTCTCTAAGCACGTCACTCGTGCCTGTAAGCGTGGCAGCCGTATATCGTCCGCTCATGTTTTGCAGAGCGGAAACACTATGAAAGAGATGACAGCAGATGATGAGCGGCTGGCGCGTCAGGTCATCGGGTTGCTTGAGCTGTTCGCCCTCAATACAGACGACACGGAGCAGCGCATTGTCGGCATCTGTCGGCGTGCCTGCACGCCTGTGGGACCGGTTGCAGCGGTCAGCGTCCAGCAACGTTTCGTGTGTCTGGCGCGCACCACGCTGGATCGCCTACAGGCTCGTCATATCAAGGTCGTCGCGGTGGTCAATTTCCCTCATGGCAGCAGCAATGTTCAGTCAGTCATCGCCCAGGTACGCGCTGCGCTGATGGCTGGCGCGGATGAGATCGACGTCGTGTATCCCTTTCGCGCGCTGCTCGGCGGAGACCGGCAGCCCGGCCTGGCGATGATCTCGGCGTGTTCGGCCTTGTGTGCCGGGCAGGTCAGGCTTACCGCGACCCTTGAAACCGGTGACTTGCGCGACTCGCAAATGATCCTCGATGCGTGCCGCGATGCGATTGTTTCGGGCGCTGACTTCATCAAGACCAGCACGGGCAAGGCCGCCCGGCATGTCACGCCGCAGGCTGCACGGATCATGCTGGAGTCAATTGCGGACGTAGGCGGGCAAGTGGGGCTCAAGGTTGCAGGCGGGATCCGTACGTTCGACGAGGCGCGTGTTTACATGGCGCTCGTCCGCGCGCGATTTGGTCTGCAATGGATCAACGCCGGGCGTTTACGGTTGGGAGGATCGAGCTTGCTGGACGACTTGCTGGCAAGGCTCGGCCTGCTCGAGTCGCATGGTGGTGGCGATGGCTTTTGAATGATCGGCAGCGTTGCGCCAGGCAAAAAAAGACCCGGCAAAGAGCCGGGTCAAAAACCGTGATTAGCCTGATGAGGAGATAATCTGAAAGTCCGAACCAAGGTCTTTCAGGCTACCGTCCAGTCTCGCGACCGGATGTGATAATCATAACGATTCTCATTTGTAAGTCAACATTTCTTTTGGTGGCCCGGACGCCGGTGCCTGCGCCTGATTCGGCACGCATATTTGAGGGCTAAAAAGTGCTGAGTACAGCAAAGACCGGGTTGCGCATGCAAGAGAAGGGGGGCATGAAAAGAGTGCGACACATCGCCAGCCCGCTATGCATCGCGCATGCAGGCTGCAACGTTTTTGCGGTATCAGTGGGTACGGTAGCGCAGGCGCGTGCCGAAGTTCACCGACATCAGAATCTCGTCGGCTGACAGTTCAGCCGGAAAGAACACCCCTGAAATCTGTGCGTGAGCGATGCTCGCACCTTCCATCGGCGTATTGCGCAGGTCCAGACCACGAAGGTCGGCAGAGCGAAAGTAGGCGTCGGTGAAGTCGATATTGGCGGTGTCCAGCGCGCGCAGGTCCAGCCCCCTGAAGTCGCCCCCGACCATGTCGATGGTGCCAGTGCGTGGTTTCTCTTGATTGAAACCTTCGACGTCATCTTTGCGCAGCAGCATATAAAGCGGTGAGTCGATCTGTTTGGGGTGGCTCATGATGGCCTCCGACATGTCATCGCGTTGGAATTATGGCGCCAGTATATCGCCATCACTGTAAGGCCGTGAAGCATTAACCGCTCAACGGCCATGTGTCTCTTTACAGGCCCGGCAGGCGCTGACGCAGGTTGTCGATAAGGCTGTCCAGGTCGCTGCTGACGTTGGTTGCAACCTTCTTGCTGCGCAGGATTTCGTCGGCGCCGAGCGGCTCGCGACTGGCCTGCTGCGCCTCGATGACTTCCAGTGTCGCGTCGGAGGGGTCGTTGTTCTGTGCCTGACGCTGCGCAAGCCAGCCAGCGATCACTGCCTGTGGTGCTTCGCAATCCAGAATCAGGAACGGCACACCGGTGTTTTCCGCAATCTTTGCCGCCGCATCGCGCTGCTCGCGCTTCAGGTAGGTCGCATCGATTACCACCGAGAAGCCCGCTCGCAGGGTTGCGGAGGCCAGCTCATGCAGGCGTGCATACGTTGTGCTGCTGGCTTGCGCGTCGTACAGATCCTGATTCTGGCCGGCAAACAGGCGCTTGCGCTCTACGTCCGAGCGCAGGCGGATGGCGCCCAGCGATTCCACCAGGCGCATTGCTACGTGGCTTTTGCCGACGGCAGAGACACCGTGGGTAATCGTCAGAAACGGCGAAGGGATGGCGCTGTAGCTCTCGGCCAGATTGGCATAGTTGCGGTACTGACGAAGTGTCGCCGCGCGCTGCAAACCGTCGGCATTGGCCGGCTGGGTGAACAGTGCCACCTTGGCGCGGACCATTGCGCGGTAGGCCTTATAGAAGTTCAACAGCTCAAGGCCTGCGTAGTCGCCGGTGACTTCCAGGTACTGACTGATCAAACGCCGCGACAGCGACTTCAGGCCACGGTCTTCAAGGTCCATTGCCAGAAAGCCGATGTCGGCGTAGACGTCGGTTTTGCGGAACGGCTCGTTGAACTCGATGCAGTCGAACAGCACGACCTTGCCGTCAATCACTGTCGCGTTGCCCAGATGGATGTCGCCATGGCATTCACGGATGAACCCGTCGGCCTTGCGATGAGCCAGCAGCGGCTTGAGTCGCGCAAAGCTCGACTCTGCCCAGGCCTGCAGGGCATCAAGCTGTGCCAGGTCGGATTTTTCGCTGAGCAGCGGGCGAATCTGCTCGAAATTCTGTACCACCGGGGCCATTACGCTGTCAGGCGAGCCGAGTTCGCTTTCGGCCCCGACTTGTGGCGAGCTCAGGTGAAAATTAGCGATCTGGTTGGCCAGTTCGTCGATGTGCGCAGTCGTCACTTCACCGTTGGCCTGCAGCGTGCTCAGCAGGCCATTCTGCGAGAACTGCTTCATCTTCAGCGCGTATTCGATGGCTTCGCCGTCGCCGCCCAGTTGTGGCGCGTCCTCTGTGCCAGTGATCGGCAGGACTTCGATGTAGAGGTCGTCGGTCAGACGCTGATTCAGGCGCAACTCTTCTTCGCAGAAATGCTTGCGCAGGGCCAGCGTGGTGAAATCCAGAAAGCCGAAGTTCATCGGCTTTTTGAATTTGTAGGCATACGGACCCGTCAGCAGCACCCAGGAAATGTGCGTTTCGATGACCTGGAAACTCTCCACCGGATGCGGGAAGAGGGCAGGGTTCTGCAGGGCAGCAATCAAAGACTGGCTCACGGTCGATCCTTCAGGAATGTGTTCAAAATGTAAGTACACGATGCCGCCATTATGGCCGCTTGGCGCGAGGCTGCAAACCGCTGACTCGGGCGTCTGTCGATCCTCGGTAAAGTGCGTATAATCCGCGCCCATGACTCGATCCCGCACCTCTCGTTCTGCAAAAAAACAACCTCCCCGCAGCCTTAACAAGTGGCTGGGCTGGGCGTTGAAGCTCGGTATTGTCGGCCTGGTTCTGCTCGGCGGCCTGGCCATTTACCTCGATGCAATCGTCCAGGAAAAATTCTCCGGCAAGCGCTGGACCATCCCGGCCAAGGTCTATGCACGGCCGCTGGAGCTGTTCGTCGGACAGAAGCTGAGCCGCGATGACTTTCTCATCGAACTGGACGCCCTGGGCTATCGCCGCGAAAGCGTGGCGAATGGTCCCGGTGCCGCAGCGGTGAACGGCAATACCGTCGACCTCAACACGCGTGGTTTTCAGTTCTACGAAGGTACTGACGCAGCGCAACAGGTGCGCGTGCGCTTTTCCGGTGACTACGTAGCCGACCTGTCTTCGGGCAATGGTGCCAAGCTTGCGGTGGCACGGCTTGAGCCGTTGCTGATCGGCGGCCTGTACCCGAAGAATCTGGAAGACCGGATCCTGATCAAGCTGGATCAGGCGCCGCCCTATCTGCTCGACGGGTTGGTAGCGGTCGAAGACCGGGATTTCTATCACCACTTCGGCGTGTCGCCCAAGTCCATTGCCCGGGCGATCTGGGTCAATACCTCGCAGGGGCAGATGCGTCAGGGCGGCAGTACGCTGACCCAGCAGTTGGTCAAGAACTTCTACCTGACCAACGAGCGCAGCCTGACCCGTAAGCTGACCGAAGCCATGATGGCCATTTTGCTGGAGATCCATTACAGCAAGCAGGAAATCCTCGAGGCCTATCTCAACGAAGTGTTCGTCGGTCAGGACGGCCAGCGAGCCGTTCACGGATTTGGTCTGGCCAGCCAGTATTTCTTCAGCCAGCCGCTGTCCGAACTGAAAATCCATCAGGTGGCGATGCTGGTCGGTCTGGTCAAAGGACCGTCCTTCTATAATCCGCGGCGCAATCCGGAGCGTGCTCTGGAGCGTCGTAATCTGGTGCTCGACCTGTTCGAGCAGCAGGGCGTCGCCACGCCGGAAGTGGTTGCCGCTGCGAAGAAAATGCCACTGGGTGTGACCAAGACCGGGACCCTCGCCGACAGCTCGTTCCCGGCGTTCCTCGATCTGGTCAAGCGTCAGCTGCGCGAAGATTATCGCGACGAAGACTTGACCGAAGAAGGGCTGCGGATCTTTACCAGCTTCGATCCGATCCTGCAGATGAAGTCCCAGGCTGCCATGGACGATACGTTCAAGAAGCTCGCCGGGCGCAAGGGCTCTGATGAAGTGGAGTCGGCCATGGTCGTCACCAACCCGGAAACCGGCGAAGTGCAGGCGTTGATCGGTGGGCGTGAGGCCGGGTTCTCGGGCTTCAACCGGGCGATCGACGCGGTGCGGCCGATCGGCTCGCTGGTCAAGCCGGCTATCTACCTCACGGCACTCGAGCGGCCAAGCCAGTACACCTTGACCAGCTGGATCGCCGACGAACTGTTTCAGGTCAAAGGCGCCGATGGCCAGATCTGGAAACCGCAGAACTACGATCGCAAGTCACACGGCAATATCTTCCTGTATCAGGGGCTGGCGCATTCTTACAACCTGTCGACCGCCAAGCTGGGTCTTGAGCTGGGCATTCCAAGCGTGTTCAAGACGCTGGCCAAACTGGGTGTGACGCGCGAGTGGCCTGCCTACCCGTCGATGCTGCTGGGTGCGGGTGGCTTGAGTCCGATGGAAGTGGCCACCATGTATCAGACCATCGCCAGCGGCGGGTTCAATACGCCGATGCGTGGTATTCGCAGCGTGCTCACCGCTGAAGGCGAGCCGCTCAAGCGTTATCCGTTCCAGATTGAACAGCGCTTCGATCCAGGTGCCATATACCTGGTGCAGAATGCGATGCAGCGGGTCATGCGCGAAGGGACGGGCAAATCTGTTTACAACGTGTTGCCGAGCTCGTTGAATCTGGCGGGCAAGACCGGCACCAGTAACGACTCGCGCGACAGCTGGTTTGCCGGGTTCAGCCAGGACCTGCTGGCCGTGGTGTGGATGGGCCGCGACGACAACGGCAAGACACCGTTTACCGGTGCCACCGGTGCCCTGCAGGTCTGGACCAGTTTCATGCGCAAGGCCGGTCCGCTGCCGCTGGACATGGCGATGCCGGACAACGTCGTTCAGGCGTGGGTCGATGCGCAGACCGGCCAGGGTTCGGATGCAAGCTGCCCGAATGCCGTGCAGATGCCGTATATTCGCGGCAGTGAGCCCCAGCCCGGCGCGACATGCGGCGGCGCTCCGGCACCTGCCACTGAGGTGATGGACTGGGTCAAGGGTTGGTTGAACTAGGCAATCGAGGTTTTGAAGTGAATAAATGGTGGATTCCAGCTTTAACGACACTGGCCTTGCTGAACGGCTGCGCCAGTGTGGAACGCGGCTCGATTCCGGTCGTGGATTCGAGCTCCAAGGTGTCCAGCGGCGAACGTGCGGCAGCTTCGCGTAACGGTACTTACCGCACCAACACCGCTCCGGTGCAACAGCAGCCGCAAGCTGTACCGCAGGACTCGGGCGTGGTGGTGATGGTACCGGGCGCGGGTGGCGCTGATGCAGGACAGAGCTACTCTGCGCCCGCCAGTCAGGCACCGTTCAGTGTCAACACTCCGCCTGTCGATGCGGCGCCGGTCAATCAGGCCCCGGTCAGTCAGGCTCCTGTGAACAACAGTTACAGCATGCCGGCTGCCTCTGCCCCGACCGGAATCCCGTCCAGCGGTGGCGGTCTGTCGGAGGACGAGCAGCTTGACGGGCCGGTACTGGCATTGCTGACCACCGCACAGCAACAACAGACCAGCGGCGACCTCAACGGCGCGTCGTCCAGTCTCGAGCGTGCGCAGCGGGTTGCACCGCGCGAGCCGCAAGTGCTTTATCGTCTGGCTCAGGTGCGTCTGGCTCAGGGCGATGCGGCCCAGGCCGAGCAACTGGCACGTCGTGGTCTGACTTACGCCAACGGGCGCACCAGCCTTCAGGCCAGCCTGTGGGGATTGATCGCTCAGTCACGCGAAAAGCAAGGTGATGCGGCCGGTGCTGCCCTGGCTCGTCAAAAGGCTCGCTGATGGACGGACGTTTGCCTGAGGTTGCCGAGCAGCTGTTGTCGATAGAGCGCGAGTTGCGCTTGCTGGGCTGGTGGGATGCGACACCGCCCAGCGAGCAGGCGCTCGCCAGTCAGGAACCGTTCAGCGTCGATACCCTGGAGTTCGCCCAGTGGCTGCAATGGATTTTCCTGCCGCGGATGAAGGTCATCCTTGAGCGCGACCTGCCATTACCCAATGCGTCCGGCATTCTGGAAATGGCCGAGATGGTCTATGCCGGGTGCATGAGTGAAACCCGGCAACTGCAAGCGCATCTGGCGCGGTTCGACCAGCTGATTACAGCAGCGCGCTGATCGGCGCGCTTCTAGCGGCAGTATTCGCTGATAGCCCTGTTGGTTTCTTCGATACGCGTCTTGCGGTTCTCATCCGTAAGGCGCCTCGATTCCCCTCCAACCTGCTCGCGCACGCGTGGATTGTTCTGCAACTGCGCGAGATTGGTGCGCAAGGTTTCGCAATTTTCCGCGCGCTTGGCTTCCTGAGCCTTCACCTGGCTTTTGACTTTCTGGTCAATCTCGCGTTGCTGCGCAGCCCCATCGTCCGCGGGCATGCCCGGCGCGGCAGCGGGTGGCGGTGTCTGCACATTGATTTCCTGCACCGGCTGGCCAGTGGGCGGCTGGGCA
The DNA here is from genome assembly GCF_000972175.1 of Pseudomonas syringae pv. coryli str. NCPPB 4273. Classification (NCBI taxonomy): domain Bacteria; kingdom Pseudomonadati; phylum Pseudomonadota; class Gammaproteobacteria; order Pseudomonadales; family Pseudomonadaceae; genus Pseudomonas; species Pseudomonas syringae pv. coryli. The sequence goes on from NZ_AWQP01000050.1 coordinate 10,416, forward strand.
TCAAAGTGCGTCACGCCTTGGGCATCCACCCACTTGTAGATCGAAGCGGCCTGGCTGGTTGCGCTGATGGCCAGCGCGGCGGCGAGAATCATCCAATGCATGTCGGGTCCTTGAAAGTCTGTGCATGCAGAAAGCTACCATAACAGTGCATTTCAGTCCGAAACGGTGCGATTTCACTCGCCGGGTTTCAAGAAAGCGCACGGATCGCTTGACTTGAAGGGGGGGAATCACAACAATCCAAAGTTCGCTGTAGAAGGACTGCCAGAAGCAGACCCTCTCGGTAGATCATGAGGCGCACACCCGCGCCGACCTGTAACACCCGCAACGCGTTACCTCGCGCTGGGTGGGAATGTTCCGCAACACTCAGGGACCTCCCAATACTTGCTCAGTCAGTGCTGACGTAGTCGGCGACCACCGTCGCTCATGCTCTGCTGGCAGTAAACCTATTAAGACCCGTCCCGGAGTGGGCGGTATTCTGGCGTTTTAGAGGTGAACAACGTGGAGCTTTTATCTGGCGCTGAAATGGTCGTCCGCTTTTTGCGTGACGAAGGCGTTGAGCATATCTATGGGTACCCCGGTGGTGCCCTCCTGCATGTCTACGATGCCCTGTTCAAAGAACCGGCGGTGAGCCACATCCTTGTTCGCCACGAGCAGGCTGCCACGCACATGGCCGATGGCTATGCGCGAGCTACCGGCAAGGCGGGCGTGGTGCTGGTGACCTCGGGTCCTGGTGCAACCAATGCCATTACCGGTATCGCCACGGCGTACATGGACTCCATTCCGATGGTGGTCCTCTCCGGTCAGGTAGCCAGTACGCTGGTGGGCACCGACGCGTTCCAGGAGACCGACATGATCGGTATCTCCCGGCCGATCGTGAAGCACAGCTTCATGATCAAGCACCCGTCGGAAATCCCGGAAATCCTGAAAAAGGCTTTTTACCTGGCACAGTCCGGTCGTCCGGGCCCGGTGGTCGTCGATATTCCGAAGGACATGACCAACCCGGCTGAAAAATTCGAATACGTCTTCCCGAAAAAAGCCAAGCTGCGCTCCTACAGCCCGGCGGTTCGTGGCCATTCCGGTCAGATCCGCAAGGCCGTCGAGATGCTGCTGGCTGCCAAGCGCCCGATCGTCTACGCCGGTGGCGGGGTGATCATGGGCAATGCTTCGGCGCAACTGACCGAACTGGCGCAACTGCTCGATGCACCGGTAACCAACACCCTGATGGGGCTTGGTTGCTATCCGGGCACGGATCGTCAGTTCGTCGGCATGCTCGGGATGCACGGCAGCTACACCGCCAACCTCGCGATGCACCACACCGATGTGATCCTGGCTGTCGGCGCGCGCTTCGATGACCGTGTCATCAACGGCGCCAGCAAGTTCTGCCCGAACGCCAAGATTATCCACATCGATATCGACCCGGCTTCGATCTCCAAGACCATCAAGGCCGACGTGCCTATCGTCGGTCCTGTCGAAAGCGTGCTGACCGAAATGGTCGCCACCTTGAAAGAGATCGGCGAGGCACCCGACAAGGCATCCGTTGCTGCGTGGTGGAAGCAGATTGACGAGTGGCGCGGTACGGGTGATCTGTTCCCTTACAACCGCGGCGATGGCACGGTCATCAAGCCGCAGGCCGTTATCGAAACGCTGTGCGAAGTCACCAAGGGCGACGCATATGTCACCTCGGATGTCGGTCAGCATCAGATGTTCGCTGCGCAGTACTACCGCTTCAACAAGCCGAACCGCTGGATCAACTCGGGCGGTCTGGGCACCATGGGCTTCGGCTTCCCGGCTGCGATGGGCGTCAAGCTGAACTTTCCGGATGCGCACGTCGCCTGTGTGACCGGTGAAGGCAGCATCCAGATGAACATCCAGGAACTGTCGACCTGCCTGCAGTATGGCTTGCCGGTGAAGATCATTCTGCTCAACAACGGTGTGCTGGGCATGGTCCGCCAGTGGCAGGACATGAGCTACGGCGCGCGTCACTCGCACTCCTACATGGAGTCGCTGCCTGATTTCGTCAAGCTGGTCGAGGCTTATGGCCACGTCGGCATGCGTGTTACGGACCTGAAGGATCTGAAGCCGAAGATGGAAGAAGCCTTTGCCATGACTGACCGGCTGGTGTTCATGGATATTCAGGTCGATGTGACCGAGCACGTCTATCCGATGCAGATCAAGGACGGCTCCATGCGCGATATGTGGTTGAGCAAGACGGAGCGGACATAATCATGCGCCATATCATTTCCCTGCTGCTGGAAAACGAACCGGGTGCACTGTCGCGCGTCGTTGGTCTGTTCTCCCAGCGTAATTACAACATCGAAAGCCTGACGGTTGCGCCGACCGAAGACCCGACCCTGTCGCGTCTGACGCTCACCACCGTGGGGCATGATGAGGTGATCGAGCAGATCACCAAGAACCTCAACAAGCTCATCGAAGTGGTCAAGCTGGTCGACCTGTCGGAAAGCGCTCACATCGAGCGCGAACTGATGCTGGTCAAGGTCAAGGCCACCGGCGCGCAGCGTGCCGAGATCAAGCGCACCACGGATATTTTCCGCGGGCAGATCGTCGACGTCACCGCCAGCGTTTACACCGTGCAACTGAGCGGCACGAGCGACAAACTGGACAGCTTCATTCAGGCCATCGGCACCGCCGCTATCCTGGAAACAGTACGCAGTGGCGTAACGGGCATTGCCCGTGGCGACAAAGTGCTGAGCATCTAAATCAATTAAGCAAATGGCCTGCGTGGCCAAGATAACAGGGGATTTCCATGAAAGTTTTCTACGACAAAGACTGTGACCTTTCGATCATCCAGGGCAAGAAAGTCGCCATCATCGGTTACGGTTCGCAAGGTCACGCCCAGGCGTGCAACCTGAAAGACTCCGGCGTTGATGTCACTGTCGGCCTGCGTAAAGGTTCGGCCACTGTCGCCAAGGCCGAGGCTCATGGCCTGAAAGTGACCGACGTCGCTTCTGCCGTTGCTGCTGCCGACCTGGTCATGATCCTGACCCCGGACGAGTTCCAGTCCCAGCTGTACAAGAACGAAGTCGAGCCGAACCTGAAAAAGGGCGCAACACTGGCGTTCTCCCACGGCTTCGCGATTCACTACAACCAGGTCGTGCCGCGCGCTGACCTCGACGTGATCATGATCGCGCCGAAGGCCCCGGGCCACACCGTGCGTACCGAGTTCGTCAAAGGCGGCGGTATCCCTGATCTGATCGCGGTTTATCAGGATGCTTCCGGCAACGCCAAGAACGTTGCCCTGTCCTACGCTTCGGGCGTTGGCGGCGGCCGTACCGGCATCATCGAAACCACCTTCAAGGACGAGACTGAAACCGACCTGTTCGGCGAGCAGGCTGTTCTGTGCGGCGGTACTGTCGAGCTGGTCAAGGCTGGTTTCGAAACGCTGGTTGAAGCTGGCTACGCGCCGGAAATGGCTTACTTCGAGTGCCTGCACGAGCTGAAGCTGATCGTTGACCTCATGTACGAAGGCGGTATCGCCAACATGAACTACTCGATCTCCAACAACGCCGAATACGGCGAATACGTCACCGGCCCTGAAGTCATCAACGCCGAATCCCGTCAGGCCATGCGCAACGCTCTGAAGCGCATCCAGGACGGCGAGTACGCGAAGATGTTCATCAGCGAAGGCGCCACCGGCTACCCGTCGATGACTGCCAAGCGTCGTAACAACGCTGCGCACGGCATCGAAATCATCGGTGAAAAACTGCGCTCGATGATGCCTTGGATCGCGGCGAACAAAATCGTCGACAAAGACAAGAACTAAGCATTCAGCTTCACAAAAAAACGCGGCCAATCGGTCGCGTTTTTTCGTTATGGGTCAGGCTCTGGTATAAAGCTGCAATTGTTTGCAGGCGAACCCTCGCTGCAGACCTGTGTCGAACCTTTTCATACCGCTGCAAGGTAATCTCCATGAGCGAACGTCCTGAAGAGCCCATCAAGGCCTCTGACGCTGAAAGTCTGCTACCTATCGATGAACACGTGGAAGAGGGCCATGACGCCGACGGCCGACAGGTCCGGCATCGGGGTATCTATCTGCTTCCCAACCTGTTTACCACAGCGAATCTGTTCGCGGGTTTCTACTCCATCATCAGCTCCATGAGTGCACAAAGCGCGATGAGCGCCGGTGATTATGCCGGGGCAAGCAAGTATTTCGCCTTCGCTGCGATTGCGATCTTCGTGGCCATGGTGCTCGACGGCCTGGATGGTCGTGTGGCGCGCATGACCAATACGCAAAGCGCGTTTGGCGCCGAGTATGATTCGCTGTCCGATATGGTCGCCTTCGGTGTGGCCCCGGCGTTGCTGGCATTCGGCTGGGCCTTGGGCGACATGGGCAAGGTCGGCTGGATGGTCGCCTTCATCTATGTAGCTGGCGCTGCATTGCGTCTGGCGCGCTTCAATACTCAGGTCGGCAAGGCTGACAAGCGCTACTTCATCGGCCTGGCCAGTCCGGCAGCGGCAGGCGTAGTAGCCGGCACGGTCTGGGCATTCAGCGATTTCGGGATTCAGGGCTCCAAGCTGTCGTTTCTCGTTGCGTTGCTGGTCGCGGCCGCCGGTATGCTGATGGTCAGTAACATCAAGTACAACAGCTTCAAGGAGCTGGACTTGAAGGGACGCGTGCCTTTTGTTGCGATTCTGGCGGTAGTATTGGTGTTTGCTGTCGTATTTAGCGACCCACCGCGCATTTTGCTGCTGATCTTCCTCGCCTACGCTCTGTCCGGACCGATTCAGTATCTATTACGTCGCCGCAAGGCCTAGTCAATGATCTAATTTCCACCATACTCCGTAGTCTATTGGTGCATCAGTTCCCTGGCCTGCGGAGTCATCATGTTAATCAAACTTCCTTCTGCGTCCGACTCCAAAGAGTCGGACGTCACCCCTGAATCCATTTATCTCTCGCGACGCACATTGCTCGCCAGCTCGCTTGCAGGTCTTGCCGTCACCGCAATGCCGCGCTGGGCCGGTGCCGCCGATGCTTCGCGGTATGCCGATGTGGAGCCTGGTAAAGCGCCGGGCTGGTTCGCGGACAAGCTGCCTGCCACGAAATGGCAGGCGGTCAACGTCAAGGACGAGGCGATCACGCCGTTCAAGGACGCGACCCATTACAACAACTTCTATGAGTTCGGTACGGACAAGGGCGATCCCGCGAAGAATGCCGGTTCTCTGCAGACCGAGCCGTGGAGCGTCGTGATCGATGGTGAAGTCGGCAAGCCTGGCCGCTATGCGCTCGAAGACTTCATGAAGCCTTACCAACTGGAAGAGCGGATCTACCGGTTGCGTTGCGTCGAAGCCTGGTCGATGGTCATTCCGTGGATCGGCTTTCCGATCTCGGCGTTGCTCAAGCAGGTAGAGCCGACCTCCAAAGCCAAGTACATCCGTTTCGAAACGCTGGAGGATCCCAAGTCCATGCCGGGTCAGCGCTCCGATTTCGCACTGATCGACTGGCCTTATGTAGAAGGACTGCGTCTGGACGAAGCGATGAACCCTCTGGCGATTCTGGCGGTAGGCATGTACGGGCGTGAGCTGCCTAACCAGAATGGCGCACCGTTACGCCTGGTGGTGCCATGGAAATATGGTTTCAAGAGTGTGAAGTCCATCGTGCGTATCAGTCTGGTCAGTGAACAGCCGAAGACCACCTGGCAAAGCATTGCGGCAAACGAGTATGGCTTCTATGCCAACGTCAACCCGACTGTCGATCACCCCCGCTGGACACAGGCCCGCGAGCGCCGCTTGCCGAGCGGTCTGTTCAGCCCGAATCTGCGCGACACGAAGATGTTCAATGGCTATGAGGAAGAGGTGGGTGCCTTGTACGCCGGTATGGATTTGCGGAAGGACTATTGATGCGATATCCGTTTTTGCGTCTGGCTGTATTTCTTGCCGCTTGCATTGCGCCTGTGTGGTGGTTGTACCAGGCATGGATCTTTGCGCTCGGGCCTGATCCCGGCAAGGTCCTTGTGGAGAACTTCGGAGTGGCGACGCTGGTCATGCTGCTGATCACGCTCTCCATGACTCCGTTGCAGCGCCTTACCGGTTGGTCCGGATGGATTGTGGTGCGTCGCCAGCTGGGCCTGTGGTGTTTTGCCTATGCGATGCTCCACCTGACCATGTATGCGCTGTTCATTCTGGGGCTGGATTGGGGGCAGTTGGGTGTCGAGCTGGTCAAGCGTCCTTATATCATCGTCGGTGCGCTGGCGTTGCTGGGGTTGCTTGCGCTGGCGGTGACTTCCAACCGTTATAGTCAGCGCCGTCTGGGAGCGCGCTGGAAAAAGCTGCATAGGATCATCTACGTGATTCTGGGGCTGGGTTTGCTGCATATGTTCTGGATCGTGCGGGCTGACCTTAAAGAGTGGGCGCTGTATGCGGGGATAGGTGCATTCCTGTTACTGCTGCGGATTCCCGTGTTTGCTCGGCGAATCCCACGTCTGGGCGGTGCTGCGAAGGCCGGATCGGTAAAAGTTCAAAATAACGGTTGACGCCCTCTGTG
>NZ_AWQP01000051.1:0-30213 GCF_000972175.1 Pseudomonas syringae pv. coryli str. NCPPB 4273
AAACGGAGCTGCGGGCTTTGCCTACTTTGGCCCCATCAAAGTAGGTCGCCGAGGGGCGAAACGGTGACTCGAACCAGAAACAAACATCACTGCCATCGCAGAACCGCTGTGTGACGCAAAGCGTCACAAACTACATGCCAACGCGGCATTGGCACGATAATCACTGGAGCGTGCGAAACGAGAGTGAGAAATCACTTTCTCGCCGCTTTGGCCACGTCCAGCCTGCGCAGGTGGCAGGTGACTTCTTCGCGGTCGTGGTAGAGCTGTTTGCAGCCGATGGACACGCGTACCCCGCGCGCCTGAAAGCCTTCTTCGATGCGGTCGAGCAGTCGGCGTACTTCAGCGTAGCGCTGTTTCATCGGCAACTTGAGGTTGACCACCGCTTCGCGGCAAAGACCTTCACCCAGCCAGGTTTCCAGCAGGGCTGCATTGCGCGCAGGCTTTTCGACGATGTCGCAGACCATCCAGTCCACGGGCTGCCGAGGCTTGTAGGTAAAACCGTCCGCCATCAGATGCTGCACCAGCCCGGTGTCCATCAGGCTTTCCGCCATCGGCTCGTTATCGATGGCGGTCACCAGCATGCCGCGGCGCACCAGTTGATACGTCCAGCCGCCAGGCGCGGCACCCAAGTCCACGCCGGTCATGTCGCCGGAAAGGCGCTCGTCCCACTGGTCTCTGGGAATGAAATGGTGCCAAGCCTCTTCAAGCTTCAAGGTCGAACGGCTTGGCGCCTCGCGGGGAAACTTGAGGCGCGGGATGCCCATGGGCCACATGGCGGAGTTGTCCGCATCGGCCAGACCGAGAAACACCTCGCGACCACTCTTGAAGGTCAGCAGCAGACGCGGCTTGCGCGGGTCATCCACCAGTTTGCCTGCCTGAGTCAGGGCCTTGCGCAGCGGCGCTTCGAACTTCTTGCAGAAATTCGACAGTTCCTTGCCGTCGTTGGTATCCACGACCTCCAGCCACAGACTGCCGCAGGTAGGGAACGCCGCCAGCTGCGCGAGAATCACACTGATGCGATCGGTTTCCGGCAACTCGAGAAACAGCCCCCGCGCCCACTGCCGGGGAAAGATCAGCTTGTCGAAGCGCTGGCCGTTCATCAACCGTTCGGCGCCATCCGCCTCGGTGCAGATGAATTCGGCGCAGGCCGTATCGGGACGGGCCTTGGCATACCCGGCCACGTCCAGCCGCGCGGCGTGATCGGCTATTTCCGAGCAGACTTCGCCCTCAAAACCGGGTCGGCAGTGCATAAACAGTGTATTCATGGGTTACTCCTGGGCAGTGGGCACTCGGGCGTAACCCCGCAGACTTGAAAGCCGCGCATGATAGCCCAATCCAGGAACCACTGGTGCGGCCGAACAGTCCACAGAACTTGAAGCCTGATGCGGCGCTCCCGACCTGATGCACATAGAGCCCGTGAACCGATGTTCGGAGAACATTCCTCAAAGGAGACATTCATGCCCTCCCTCGATAGCCTGAAGAGCCTTAAAACCCTCGAAATCGATAACAAGACCTACCACTACTTCAGCCTGCCGGAAGCCGCCCGATCACTGGGCGATCTGGACAAGCTGCCCATGTCACTCAAGGTGCTGCTGGAAAACCTGCTGCGCTGGGAAGACAACAAGACGGTAACCGGCAACGACCTCAAGGCCCTCGCCGACTGGTTGACCGAGCGTCGTTCGGACCGGGAAATTCAATACCGCCCTGCCCGCGTCCTGATGCAGGACTTCACCGGCGTACCGGCGGTGGTCGATCTGGCCGCCATGCGCGCGGCCGTGGCCAAGGCCGGCGGCGATCCGCAGCGGATCAACCCCCTTTCCCCGGTGGACCTGGTGATCGACCACTCGGTGATGGTCGACAAGTTTGGCAACGCCGAAGCCTTCGGCGAGAACGTCGATATCGAGATGCAGCGCAACGGCGAGCGCTACGCGTTCCTGCGCTGGGGCCAGAGCGCTTTCGATAATTTCAGCGTGGTGCCGCCCGGCACCGGCATTTGCCATCAGGTGAACCTCGAATACCTGGGCCGCACGGTATGGACCAAGGAAGAGGACGGCCGCACTTACGCGTTCCCGGACACCCTGGTCGGTACCGACTCGCACACCACGATGATCAACGGCCTGGGTGTGCTGGGCTGGGGCGTGGGCGGTATCGAAGCCGAAGCGGCGATGCTCGGCCAGCCGGTGTCGATGCTGATCCCGGAAGTGATCGGTTTCCGGCTGACCGGCAAACTGAAGGAAGGCATCACCGCGACCGACCTGGTGCTCACCGTCACCCAGATGTTGCGCAAGAAGGGTGTGGTCGGCAAGTTTGTCGAGTTCTTCGGCGACGGCCTGGCCGATCTGCCGCTGGCCGACCGCGCGACCATTGCCAACATGGCGCCCGAATATGGCGCGACCTGCGGTTTCTTCCCGGTCGATGACGTGACGCTGGACTACCTGCGTCTGTCAGGTCGCCCCGACGAAACCGTCAAGCTGGTCGAAGCGTATTGCAAGGCTCAGGGTCTATGGCGTCTGGCGGGCCAGGAACCGGTGTTCACCGACAGCCTGGAACTGGACATGAGCACGGTCGAAGCCAGCCTTGCCGGCCCCAAGCGCCCTCAGGATCGTGTAGCACTGCCGAATGTGTCCAAGGCGTTCAGCGATTTCCTCGGTCTGCAGGTCAAGCCTGCCAAGGTCGATGAAGGTCGGCTGGAGAGCGAAGGCGGCGGCGGTGTCGCGGTTGGCAACGAGGCTCAGGTCAGTGGTGAAACCCAATATGAATACGACGGCCAGACTTATCACCTGAAAGACGGCGCCGTGGTGATCGCGGCGATCACGTCCTGCACCAACACCTCCAACCCCAGCGTCATGATGGCAGCCGGGCTGGTCGCGAAAAAAGCCGTCGAGAAAGGCCTGAAACGCAAGCCGTGGGTAAAAAGCTCGCTGGCACCCGGTTCCAAAGTGGTGACCGATTATTACAACGCAGCAGGTCTGACCCAATACCTCGACGCCCTGGGCTTCGATCTGGTCGGTTACGGCTGCACCACCTGCATCGGCAACTCCGGTCCGCTGCTGGAGCCTATCGAGAAAGCCATTCAACAGTCCGACCTGACCGTTGCGTCGGTGCTGTCGGGCAATCGTAACTTCGAAGGCCGTGTCCATCCGCTGGTCAAGACCAACTGGCTGGCATCGCCACCCCTGGTAGTTGCCTATGCGCTGGCAGGCTCGGTGCGCATCGACATCAGCAGCGAACCGCTGGGCGAAGGTGCAGACGGCAAGCCGGTTTATCTGCGTGATATCTGGCCGAGTCAGCAGGAAATCGCCGACGCCGTGGCCAGCGTCAACACCGGCATGTTCCACAAGGAATACGCCGAAGTCTTTGCCGGCGACGAACAATGGCAAGCCATCGAGGTGCCGCAGGCTGCCACCTACGTCTGGCAGGACGATTCCACCTATATTCAGCACCCGCCGTTCTTCGACGGCATCGACGGTCCGCTGCCGGTTATCGAAGACGTGGAAAACGCGCGCATCCTGGCCCTGCTGGGTGACTCGGTAACCACCGACCACATCTCACCCGCCGGTAATATCAAGGCCGACAGTCCTGCCGGGCGCTATCTTCAGGAGAAAGGCGTCCAGTATCAGGACTTCAACTCTTACGGCTCGCGCCGTGGCAACCATGAAGTGATGATGCGCGGGACCTTTGCCAATATCCGTATCCGCAACGAAATGCTCGGCGGCGAAGAAGGTGGCAACACGGTGCATGTGCCCTCCGGCGAGAAGCTGGCGATCTACGACGCGGCCATGCGTTATCAGACAGAAGGCACGCCGCTGGTGATCATTGCCGGTCTGGAATACGGCACGGGCTCAAGCCGTGACTGGGCTGCCAAGGGTACCAACCTGTTGGGCGTCAAGGCGGTCATCGCCGAAAGCTTCGAACGGATTCACCGCTCGAACCTGGTGGGCATGGGCGTGCTGCCATTGCAGTTCAAGAACGGCCAGACGCGCAAGACCCTCGGCCTGACCGGCAAGGAGACGCTGAAGATCACCGGACTGACCAACGCAGACGTGCAGCCGGGCATGAGCCTGACCCTGCATATCGAACGCGAGGACGGCAGCAAGGAAACCGTCGACGTGCTGTGCCGTATCGATACGCTTAACGAAGTGGAATACTTCAAGTCGGGCGGCATTCTGCATTACGTGCTGCGCCAGCTGATCGCGTCCTGATACCCCATGAATAGGGCCTGCACCCTGTTTAAGGGTCAGGCCCCAGCATGAAAATTTTTATAAACTCGCCCCTGCCCTGCTGAACGCCGGATAGAATTCCCCGCTCTCAAGGCAGGACTTACTCATGACCACAAGGCACTGGCTGACTTTCTGCCTCCTGAGCAGCGGCTACGCGCTGGCGTTGTTCCACGGCAACCTTGACCCTTCGGCAGCGCTGAGCTTTGGCGCATTGTTCATTGCCTGGTTCTGCGTGGCGCGATCCTCTTATTCCTCCATTCGCCTGTGTGGCCACGGATTGTTCATCGTGACCGGTCTGGCGCTGGCCTTTCACCTGGCGCCCGGCTTCAATAACGCCAACGTCATCGAAGCAACGCGATTCAGTGCCGATGCCGCGCTGTTCTCCATGGACCTGAATCTGGACAAGCCGCTGATCGGCTTCTGGCTGATACTGGCCTGCCCCTGGATTCTGCCCAAGGTTGACGTCGCCCATTCACTGCAAACCGGGCTTCTGGCGCTGATTGTGACGTCGGCGTTCTGCATGACCGCTGCGGTCATGTTGAACGTCGTCGGCTGGACACCGAAATGGCCTGCCCAGGGCCTGATATGGCTGCTCAACAACCTGTTGCTGGTGACCCTGACCGAAGAGCTGTTTTTCCGCGCCTATCTGCAGGGCAGCCTGATGCGCCTGTTCAAGAGCTCAAGGTATGCGACGGCATTATCGATCACCCTCGCTGCCGGCCTGTTCGGGCTTGCGCACGCTGGTGCCGGCCCGCAGTGGGTGGCATTGGCAGGCATGGCTGGCGTGGGGTACGGCATCGCATTTCGTTTCGGCGGGCTGCAGGCCGCCGTCATCAGCCATCTGGGCCTGAACCTCGTGCATTTCGGGCTGTTCACCTACCCCATGCTGGCCCGCCAGGGCTGACTCTACGGTCACTTGTCGCACGCCGCTCAATTTATCGACGTGCCCGCCGATAACCACGCCATAGTCTTCCGGATCGAAGGATCGAAATCCCATGCGCAACAACCAGCCCGTCACTCAACATGAGCGGACATTTCCTGCCGAACAACGACTGATTTCCACCACCGACACCCGCGGCACCATCACCTATTGCAATGATGCCTTCGTCGATATCAGTGGCTACAGCGAAGCTGAATTGGTGGGTGCGGCGCACAACACCGTACGTCATCCGGACGTACCGCCGGCAGTATTCGAGCACATGTGGACCACGCTCAAGTCCGGGCAGCCGTGGATGGGTATCGTCAAGAACCGCTGCAAGAACGGCGATCATTATTGGGTCAATGCCTACGTGACGCCGGTGCTGGAAAACCGCCAGGTGGTGGGTTTCGAGTCGGTACGTATCAAGCCGACCGCCGAACAGATCCGCCGTGCCGAGGCGCTTTATACCCGGCTCAACAAGGGCAAGAGCGCCGTCCCAAGCCGCGACAAGTGGCTGCCGGTACTTCAGGACTGGCTGCCGTTCATTCTGGTCAGCCAACTGAGCTTCCTGATCGGCGTGTGGCTCAATTCACATTGGGGGTTTGCCCTGGCTGCGGCACTGTCGGTACCACTGGGCCTGCTCGGGCTTTCCTGGCAGCAACGTGGCACCAAACGCTTGTTGCGTCTGGCCGAACAGACCACTTCCGACCCGTTGATCGCGCAGATGTACACCGACAGCCGCGGCCCGCAAGCGCGCCTGGAAATGTCGATCCTCAGCCAGGAAGCGCGCATGAAAACCTGCCTGACGCGTTTGCAGGACACCGCCGAACACCTGAACAGCCAGGCCCGCCAGTCCAACTCGCTGGCCAATGCCAGTTCGATCGGGCTGGAACGTCAGCGTGTGGAAACCGAGCAGGTTGCCGCCGCCATCAACCAGATGGCCGCCACCACTCAGGAAGTCGCCAGCCACGTAAACCGTGCCGCTGACGCCACCCAGCAGGCCAACGAACTGACGCGTCGCGGGCGCGATATCGCCGGTGAAACCCGCGAAGCCATTCAGCGCCTGTCCACCTCGGTGGGTGAAACCGGCCTGACCGTGACCCGCCTGGCCAAGGACAGCGATGAAATCGGCGGCGTGGTCGATGTGATCAAAGGCATCGCCGACCAGACCAACCTGCTGGCCCTTAACGCCGCGATCGAAGCGGCTCGCGCCGGTGAAATGGGTCGCGGTTTTGCCGTCGTGGCCGATGAAGTGCGCCAGCTGGCGCAACGCACCGCCGAGTCCACCGGGCAGATTCATGGCCTGATCGCCAAACTGCAGCAGACCGCAACCGACGCGGTACACACCATGGACACGGGTCGCCGTCAGGCCGAAGAAGGCGTTGCCCGGGTGCTGGAGGCCGATCAGGCGCTGGTGGGCATCAGCGAGGCTGTCGCCAATATCACCGACATGACCACGCAAATCGCCACCGCCACGGAAGAGCAAAGCGCCGTGGCCGAGGAAATCAATCGCAACATCGCTACCATCGCCAGCCTGGCAGACCAGACCTCTGACGAAGCGCGTCGCTCTGCGGTATTAAGTGGCGAACTGACCGACACGGCCAACTCACAGTATTCGCTGGTAGAGCGGTTTAATCGCTAAAGCCTGATACTGTTTGCCAAGCCTCGACAAACTTCGGTTGGTCGGGGCTTTTTTATGAGTATTAATAGTGTGCACTGTTAGCACCCTATTCAAATCTGACAGAACTTGAGAAGCCATCTGAAGAGCGTGTAGGATATTTCTTTAACATCTTTAACGACAGCAATGCAGTACTTTTGACCATTGACAGTGAACGCATACTCCGATTAGTTGAAACTCAGGTGGTGCGGTAGTTATCTATTACCCCTTACGTCGACATACAGATCGTTTTCAACAAAGCATTCCTGCCCGGTCTGGACACCCCGGCACTTTCAATGCAGCTTTAATCACAGCAGCCTACATTTTGGCTCATAACCTTGACGGCCTCGCACGCTAACGCGTGCGAGACCCTAATGATAAAGTTGAGTGAATATTCCTACGCAGGAGTGGGAATTCAGCCAAAACTTACTTTTTTACCTTTTGTAAGACTTATCTGTAGTTAACGTCCTACAGGTATTTCACGCACAAAAAGCCCTGAAAGAACACCCACATCAAGCCACACCCTTTATTTACAGCATCTCCGACACTAACGAGCGATAACTCACTATGCACATGATACCAAATGTAACTGCATAACCTCGCACAACCTTGGCTTACCTTTGATATCGGCAGACACTTGACCTGAACACTTATGTGCCTTGTAATATTTCCGTTGCCGACAGCTGCCGGCACGCACATAACAACTCAACTTAATGTCAATAAAAGAGTTCACGATGGATAAAGAACAATCCACGGATGTAGCGGCGCGCACCCAAAAAGAACAAAACAATCCCGACAGCGCGATCACTGTTCAAGAAGCCCCGCCCCACAAGAGCCTCTACCGACACGCGAGCCCCCTCCATCTTCCATCCGATATTTCCGATACGCTGAAAGCACCTGTGCTGCCTGACATCGATCCTGATTCCATCAGTCACGAACAGGCACATGCGGGCATTACCATTCATATCCCGGGGTCAGTCAAAATGTGCTGGGGTGACGAAATCCGTTTTTATTGGGGAAAAAACCTGTCATCGACAACGCTTTTTCATCGGGTAGGCGAAAACAGCGTGATACGTGTGCTGTGCATTTCCTACACTTTTACGCCCTATATTCAGTACGGTCTGGTTGATCTGTATTACGAGCTTTATCGTGATCATCGACTGATCGGCACATCGCCAGTGCTACGGGTGAACGTCAACTACGCAGTGCCTGTCACCTCCCGACAGAGACAACGCAAACGCAGGTTTACCGATCAATAACTGAAAAGCCCCCGGTGATCACTCACCGGGGGCTCTGGTGCTGCTCAGGCACTGGCCTTAAGGATCAGAATGCCAGACGTAGCCCAACATTTGCCCCCCAGGGTTGCTCGATATGCCGACCTTTCATGTAATCGAAGTCTGCGTGCAGTTTCAGACGCTCGGACAGCGACACCGATACCCCGGCTCCCAGTTCGCCGCGCGAACCGAACAGGCTGTTATCGAATTTCACATCGTTGGCTTTCACCTCGTTGCGGCGCGAAAACTCCTGTGCAACGGCGACGCGCACATAAGGCTGCAATACCCCGCCATCCTTGAGCGCGACACTGCGGCCCAGCGAGGTGCCCACCTTGCCCACTACCGATTGGGTCTGGTCGTTCTTCGCTTTCATGCCGTTGTCCAGGCGCAGTTCCTGTCCCTGAACGACGACACTGGACAACTGAGCGAACGGTTCGAGAAAGTAATCGTCCGCCAGTTTGATGTGGCGGCCGAACTCTACCCAGCCCCCTATCCCGTTGTTGGTGTAGTCACCCTTGGCCTTGCTTGCATCGCTCATGGCAACATCTGCCTTGTTGCGAAAGCGGTTGAGTTTGAGCACGCCGTCAACGTAGTAGCCTTCGTCCAACAGCCAGGTGGCATAGGCGCCTGCATAGTAGCTGTCGACTTTACCCGTAGTGCCACGGCTCAAATCGATACTGGACGTGCTGTACCCTCCCAGCACACCCACTACCAGTTGGCCGTTGCTGACCTCGACGGGCGCATCGGCACCCAGCGACAGGCCACTTTGTTTCTGCCGGTAGTCAACACCGTCACTGGTCGTGGCATTCAGCCTGTTGCCATAGGCACGCATCCAGCCGCCCGCCCTGCCGCTTGCACGAACCTCACCCATGCGCGAACGCAAGGTAGAGAGCTCACTCATCCAGATGGCAGGTGCCGCGCTGTAAAGGGCAAGCGCGCTCTGGGTCGAAGGGCTTATGACCTTGTCTTTACCGACGATGAACCAGTCATTGCCTTGCTGCTCCAGCAAATACGAATAGGCGCCCAGGTCGACCCGTCCGCCCAGCAGGCTGAATTGCGCGTCGCCACCTTCGGTATGCACCACCTTGAGCGGTGCCATGTCGGCAGACACAATCTCCTCCCCCGTGTTGCGCACCCGCAAGCCGAACTGCCCACTGGCCTGGCCGTTGACGTCAATGAGGTCTCCGACGCCATTGTCCAGATCCACGCGCAAGCCGAACGTGCCAGCCCCTGACAACTCATTCAGTGAAAGGGTATGAAACCCTTCGCCAGCAAACGAGACCCTGCCAGCCTGCAGGGAAAGCGACCTGACGGCATTGTCGCCCTGCATCTGCCAGTGGCTGCCCGAGGTAATCGCCAGACGGTTGCCATTGACGATGTCGCCGTTCAATTGCGCGCCGTTTTGCAGCGTGATGTTCAGGGTGCTGGTGTCATCGGCGACAAGGTTGCCATTGAGGGTGCTGTTGTCGACGTTGAAGTTGGCGGTGCTCTGGTTCAGAACCTCAAGAAGCATGCCATTGCCGGACAGCAGGAGGGTGTCGTTCTTGATCTCAATATCCGCAAGGTGGCTTATACCCTCACGCCCTTCCACCCTTATGGCGGCTCCTGTCAGCCCTTCGACGGTAGAGTTGTCGATGCTCAGTTGACCGTGATTGAACTGCGTTCCATCACCCACTGTGAGGCCTGGATGAGTGAACCATACCCCGTGAGACAAGCCTTTTATGTAGCTCCGGGAAGTGATATCAGCGCGAGCGCCAAAAATGCCAACGCCCCAGCCAGTGTGTCTACCCACTTCATCCTGCAGCGAGCTGACCTGTGTATTGCTGATCAGGGCCGAGGCGTCCTCGACAACGGTAATGCCGCCCCCTTTTCCCTCAACGACACTGTGTTCAAGTGTCACGTTCGAGTTGCCCTGCACGATGAGCGCTACCGCGCTATCGCTGAGGATGGTGGAGTCTTTAACTGAAACCCGAGCGTCACCGTCAGACAACATTCCATCCTTGACCAGGGTATTGCCCGTTAATTCGACCCTTCCGCCATAAGAAGACATACGTTTGATCGCAGCCCCATCGGAATGAAGGTATCCAGTACCGTATACAAGGTAATTACCAAATGCGCTGGCCGCATCCACATACTCTGTCCGGTCTCTGACAATCTCCCTAAGCGGAGAGTCGGCCATCACGTGAGTCGACGCGAGGTACGCAATAGCGCCCAGCCCTGCCCTGTAAAGCCCACACTTCCCAATAAAACACTCAGCCACAATAAGAAACTCTCAACATTCATAGGAGTTTTATTGTGGCTGCACCGCTAGCAGATACAATTAATTCCCACTAAAAAACAAGTAGTCCAATTCCGAATTTTTAGTAGTACCCTTCCCACAAAACATTAAGTCCACCGGATTGGACAGCCAGCCTACATCCATAAGAATATTTATCTACAGAGCATTGACAGCCACTCAAAAATTCTATTACTTAAAAATCCAGATAAAGCCAAGAGCTTCTCTCTGACGGCCAAGCGCCCCGGGAATTATCGTTATCGACTGACGGAGTCAGGACACTCCTGCTCGTCAATAAAAAATCAAATAGAGGAATTTCGACATGCGTCAAAAAAATACTTTTTACACACGTGGCCCCAATCAAGAACCGACGCTCATACCACCGTTTGTTCCTGTCGCAGACGAAGTGGACGGACTTATAAAAACAGCCGACCTTGTCAATGACATCATCGTCGAATTTCCAGTCTGGGAAGGTGCCAGGCTTCAAGACTCTTACCAGTTGCGATTGAATGGCGATGAAGTTGGTTTAGCAGGCCAACTGATACCTCTGCCGCCGGTCGGAACGCTATTACGCTTGACCATCCCCGTCGACACCGAACTGAAAGACGATGGCGCGTACGAACTTGACTACATGACGATCGGTTATCCCAGTGGTGTGAAGCAATCGTCCCAAATCAAAACGCTTGTTGTCGACCGCACCGCTCCGGGCGCCCATCAACTGGGTTACATGGATTTTCCGGCTGAGGCCAAAGATGGCCTGACACTTGAAGAGCTTCAGTCCATGGGCGGTGTATTGACCGGTAGCATTTTCGGATATTCGGGACTGAATCGCGGCGACGTTATCAAAACCTATTGGGGAAACGTGCCCGGTCCAGAGCTTGAACTGAACGGTCTGGAAGATGAAAGTCAAGCGATCGAAATCCTGTTTACCCAAGAGTTTCTTACTGCTCTCGGCAGCCCTGCAGGTGCAACCTATTACACGGTGACAGACCGAGCCGGCAACACGTCTGCCGAGTCTCAGAAGATTACCATCCCTCTGTTTCTGACCGAAGTGACGCCCGGCCTGCCTGCTCCGGTTATCGATAATAACGACGGCGTGATTGATTACGCAGAGGCCATGGCCAGCGTCGAGGTAAAAATTCCGTTCTCGTCCTTTTTGATGGAAGGCGATCAGATTCTCCTGCACTGGGGTTCTGAAGAGTTAGGGCCTGCCGCTATTGCCGTGGAGGACTTGGGCGAGCCTTTCATTCTGTTCTTTGATGTCCCGTATCTGATCATTGAACAGGCTCAGAATGGTCTGCGCGATATCAAGTATGACGTCATTAGAAACGGACAGGTTACCGGTACTTCAGACCCGCTTGAGGTGCTTGTCAACATCGAGCTGCCCGTACCCGGCATTCTCGACAAACCGACGATCAAAGGTAGCAGCAGCACGCCCAGCAATGAAGACAACTTTATTGATGAGAACGACTTTGAACTTGACGCCACCGTATTGATTAACTGGAACCCCCTCTTTAAGGCCAATCAGATCTTGACGGTCTTTTGGGGCGGCCAAGAGGTATTGGAACAACCCTACACGCTCACCAACAGCGACGTCGTCGCCGGCCGTACGCTGTTGCTCACTGCGCTGAACAGTAAGTTCACCGCCGTGGGCACAGGAAACGACATCAGAGTTTATTACACCGTCAAAACCGAGGGTAACCCCAATCTCTCCACGTCATCAGAGCAGGGCTTGATCGTGCGTTCAAAAAATGAATTACCGGGTGGCCCGGACGGACCAGAAGCGCCGCAATTTATGTCGCTGTCTGCCAACGGCACGCTCACCTTTGAAAACAGTGCGCAAGGCGCCCCCATTTTTATCCAACCCTATTTAAATATGGCCCCAGGACAAGTCATTGTCTTCACCTATGAAGCCTACAACGAGCTGGTGGGCGATGATAAAAAATTCGAATGGTCAGTCACGTCACCGGCCCTCACTCAGGAAGAGGTCCAAAACGGCGTTAATATTCTGGTGCCCCGCACTGTATTGAACCAGCACTGTTACGGGCATGCCGAGATCAGCTTCCAGGTAAGAAGCAGTATGGGCCAAGGTAATTCGAAACGCGCCAGCGCCTACGTCGATATGCGTGTCGGTGGACTCTGCAGAATTTGACCTCGCCTGAACGTCGCCATTTATCTTTAAACACGAAAAAGAGAACACCCATGAATACAATACAGACCTTACCTGCACTGCCTGTCCCACTGCCCTTGAGCTATAACCCTCAAGGCATTGGCGATGTTGACGTAGCAGATCCGGCCAAGCCGATAGAAATACTGATCGGCCCTATCAACCTCAAGCCAAAAGAC
The DNA here is from genome assembly GCF_000972175.1 of Pseudomonas syringae pv. coryli str. NCPPB 4273. Taxonomy (NCBI): domain Bacteria; kingdom Pseudomonadati; phylum Pseudomonadota; class Gammaproteobacteria; order Pseudomonadales; family Pseudomonadaceae; genus Pseudomonas; species Pseudomonas syringae pv. coryli. Next base: position 12,692 of record NZ_AWQP01000051.1, read on the forward strand.
CGGATCGACCTGTTCTGGGGCACACACAATGAGGTTATTGATACCTACACACATTCTTCAGACTCACCGAACACCAACGGCTTTTTTTCATTGTATGTGGATACCCGCTGGGTCCAGTCAGGCCTTACTGATGTCAACTATCTCTATACACCGTTCCCCTCCAATATCCAGGAACATTCGCCTGTTAACAAAATAGTCGTCAAACTGGAAATCCCCGGTGGTCGGGATCCCGACCCAGCCACACCCTACGAAAATGAAAAGCTCGACATCCCGACCGTCAACCCGTCTGGTGTGATCACCTCACCTGAGGGGGTAAGCGTTACCCTCGACGCTTACGAAAATATGGCTACAGGTGATTCGATTTTTATCTATTGGCACGGCATCAGAGTCGAACATCCTCCTCTGACAGCAGACCAGCTTGGTAAACCGGTCACTGTGAGTATCGACAAGCAGATCATTATCGAAGCAGGGGACTCGGAAAATATTGTTGTCCGGTACGATGTCAGGGATGTCGTGAATAACTGGTCCCGCTTCTCTTTCCCAGCCTATGTCGCAGTCGAGGCTGGCAACTCCAGCCTGCAGGCACCGATCGCCCCACAGGCGCCAAACATGGAGCTTGATCTCGATAAACTGGCGGGCGCAGATGTTCAAGCGCTCGTGCTGTCAAATGTCAATATCGCGATTGGTGACATCATAAACTTCGTGATGGAGCGAAACACTGCAGAAGGCATTCAACTGGAGTCCTTCACCGCATCAAAAGTGGTTCAGATACCTGGCAGCTTCGTAGAGTTTCTTATCCCCAATGAACAGTTCCACCCCATCGCACAGGGTCGGGCACGCCTGAAATACACAGTGATCAAAGACACTGGCGAGGCGTTGCGCTCAAAAAGTCTGACACTCGCAGTACTCGGCCAACCGCAGCAGCTGTCATTGCCACAAGTCCAAGGCGTCACCAATGGAATTCTGAACCCTGATAGTCACAATGTGATCACTCAGGTGCCGCCTTACTACTTTATGGCAGACGGCCACGACATCAACCTGGTATGGATTGGCAAAACTGCTAACGGTGAGACGGTCATGCATCAGGAGGTTAAAAACCTGAATGCCGATGATATCGGCAAGAGCATCGAGTATTTGATCCCGGATGAAAAGGTTGGTGCATTGGCAGGCGGCTCACTTGAGGTTTACTACACCGTAACCACCTACGCGAAAGCGTTCTTCAAATCGCCCACACTACGGTTGCTCGTGGACGTGGATAACAGCACTCCGCTGGAAGCTCCTGTCGTAGATAAGCTGAGTGCGGACGGCATTCTCGACCCGGCCGATGTACCACTCGAAGCCATTGTTCGTGTGTCGCCTTATCGCGCAATGGCTGAGGGAGACAAAGTCACCATTCACTGGGAAGGCGTTGACGCAGAGGGTACCTATGGCACCTACACCGTTATTAATTCCGGAACCGTCAACAGGGAAACCGTATTCCGCATTCCTAAACGGTACGTAGATGCCAATTTAAACAGGCTGGTCCAGGTCTGGTATACGGTACAACACGGAGACAGAATTGCTGAATCGGAGAAATTAGCAATTACTATCCGTGAGATGATGGCACTGCCCCTCCCCACCCCCACCCTGAAAGAAGCCATCGGCACCACGCTCGACCCGGCCAACGCTTCATCCGGTGCAACCGTGGTGATCGACGCCGTCGCCAATCTGCAAGCGGGCGACCAGGTCATCACACAGTGGCAAGGGCCCAACGGCAACGACACCCGGGAAAAAACCCTGACTGGCGCAGAAGCGGGCAAGACGCTGGAGGTAGTGTTTGCTGCGGCGCTGGTGACGGCAAACGCCGGGCAGACGGTGGCGATTTCTTATGTCGTCAATCGCGTCAACGGTCTGGTTCAGGTATCCGGCACGCTGGCCTTGCAGATTCTGGCGGCGCAGCCCGAGCTTGAGCTAGACACTTCGCCGGTCACGCTGGCTGGCAAGGTGTATCTGCTTCCGGGCTCGCCGGACCTGTTGCCGAACTTCCCGGCCGACACCACCCTTCTGCGTCAGGCCAGTGGCGGACAGGCACCCTATCAGTACGCTTCGAGCGACCCGCTGGTCGCGAAAGTGGACAGCAATGGCCTGACCTCGGTTCGGGGCAAAGGCACGGCCATCATTACTGCAACCGATGCGCTGGGCGCGAGCAAGCAGTACACGGTGACCGTCACCGGCGTCATCCATTGCATCGGCCTGGGCAGCGGCAGCTTTTCTCAGATCAGCAAAAACGCGGGCAACAACAGCGCGAGGATTCCAACCATTCACGAGCTGGTGGATATCTACGCCTTGTATGGCAATCGCTGGCCGATGGGCAAAGGCAACTATTGGTCGTCGACTGTTTCAAGCCCCGGCATCGGCGGATGGAACTGGTATTACGTGAAAAACATGGTCACTGGCGGCAACTTCAAGCTGAAGAGTCACAATTCCAGTCTTGGCGTAGGCATCCGATGATCGATTGCTGAAACCCATTGTTCATCCGACAGGGCGTTGCGCTAAAAGCGTAACGCCCTGTCGTCGTTTTCAAAAGCTTCTCAGGGCCAGCCCATGCACCGACCGACTCCCTCACCCAAACGCTGCGTCCAACCTGCTGTCCATGCAGGCCGCTTTGCCGCGAGCATCAACACACAGCCTTTCAGGACGTCCTCACTGACCGGTCGACTGACGCTGAGATCGGAGCTGGAACAGGCCCCCGCTCAGTGGATATGGCAGTTCATCGCCGATGGCAAGGTGGGCAACCGGCGAACCACCATCGGCCTGTTTCTGGATCGCGATCTTGAGCCCGGCGATCACGACCTTATCGATCATGAGCAGATCAAGGTGATCTACACCGAAACGCTGCACCGGAAGAACACCGTCTACCACTCGGCGCATTTCCAGGGCGGCCGGCTGGTGCTGCTTGAAGCCAACCCCTGCACACTGCGGATAAGGGGCGTGTTCAGTTTCAATATGTCATCCATCAACCTTGATGTGACCGACGGCGCCTTCGACCTGTATTGCCGGTGACTCAGCCGCGCAGGAACCCGGCAATCTCTCTCGCGGACTCAGCCAGGCAGTGCTCATGGCTGACGCCCGCGACCTTCAGGGGTTTGAGGTCGTGATTGGCTGTCGACAACCAGTGCAACCGGATGGCACTGGACAGTGCATAGCCCTCTACGGCTTCGCGATTGCCCAGCGCGTCGCGTTCGCCCTGAACGATCAGCGTGGGTGTCTTCAGTTCGGCCAGATGAGCCACGCGTGGTTTTTCAGGCTTGCCCACGGCGTAGAACGGATACCCCAGGCACACCAGCGCATCGACCTCAAGCTCATCGGCGATCAGGCTGGCCATCCGCCCACCCATTGATTTGCCGCCGACCGCCAGACGCCCGTTGATGTGCGCACGCGCGCAGGTGAACACCTCTCTCCAGCATTCCAGCAGTTGTGCTTGTGGATTGGGGGGGCGCTTGCTGCCGCCCTGACGCCGCTGCGCCATGTAGGGAAACTCGAAGCGCAGGACGCTGATACCTTGCGCCGCCAGATCAGCCGCCATGCGGTTCATGAAGTCGCTGTCCATGGGTGCGCCTGCACCATGCGCCAGCAGCAGGGTCGGTGTGTCCAGCGCATCCGCAGGTTGCGCGGGCGTCCACAGCCAGCCTCTTTCATTGACCAGTTGCAGCCATTGATCCTGACCGATACCGGGCTTCAAGCCGTTGCTCATGGTTGCCTCATTCAGGTGGGTCGCAAAGTAGCCCATCACTATAACGGCGAACAGGGTCGCGAATCCTGCACGAATCGCGAGCGCACGGCGCATCGACATGCCCCGCCAGGTCGGACAGCCACCATTCAGGTGTGCCTGGGTACTCTGTCAAGGTGCACAAGGTAAAGTACCGAGGCGATGAGCGCCCCAAACCTGACACCGCCGGGCGGTTTCATTGACGGCACTGGCCGCGCGCACTTGCAACAACACCGTTGAGTCGGTCACCAGAGTCATATGCCTGCTCAGGCCAACTTGCTGGGCAATGACAGGTGTTACTGCCGACTGAATAGACGTGACAGTCTTTGCGCGAGTCCTGATCAACTCGTCTGTACGCGAAGATCGCCACCGCTGTATTCCAGTCCAGCGGCGATGCGTGAACTCCGCACCCTGCAACGGGGTGCGGAATACCTTCTGAGCCTGCTCTCAACGCAGCATCACCAAACCCAGCCACTTTTCGTACAGAGCCTGCGACTTCCCACACCCCTGTTTCAAAGCTAAACTCGCCAACACGCGTCTGCCGCAAGCCTTTGACGCTCGTTGATGTGCCTGTCTGTTCCTGCCCCTGCCTTTTCGGTGTGCTTCGATGCCATTTCCAGCACTGCATCGCCCTGGCCCGATTACGTCTGCGGTAACCCTCTGAATCGTGGAAGTCTGCAATGAGCACAACAATCAGTCCGACAACCTACAACTACACCGTGGTGCGCCAGTTTGCCATCATGACCGTGGTCTGGGGTGTGGTCGGCATGAGCCTGGGCGTGTTCATTGCTTCGCAGCTGGTATGGCCTGGGCTGAACCTGGAGCTCGAATGGACCACCTTCGGACGCCTGCGCCCTCTGCATACCAATCTGGTGATCTTCGCCTTCGGCGGCTGCGCGCTGTTCGCCACCTCCTATTACGTGGTGCAACGCACTTGCCAGACGCGGCTGATTTCCGATGGTCTGGCGGCCTTCACCTTCTGGGGCTGGCAGGCCGTGATTGTCGGCGCCATCGTGACCCTGCCGATGGGCTACACCACTACCAAGGAATATGCCGAGCTCGAATGGCCGGTGGCGATTCTGCTGGCCATCGTCTGGGCCGCCTACGCGGCGGTGTTTTTCGGCACCATCGTCAAACGCCGCACCCGGCATATCTACGTCGCCAACTGGTTCTACGGCGCGTTCATCGTCGTGACCGGCATGCTGCACATCGTCAACCATATCTCGTTGCCGGTCAGCCTGTTCAAATCCTATTCGGCGTATGCCGGTGCGACCGACGCCATGATCCAGTGGTGGTACGGTCACAATGCCGTCGGGTTTTTCCTGACCACCGGCTTTCTCGGCATGATGTATTACTTCGTGCCCAAACAGGCCGAGCGCCCGGTCTACTCCTATCGTTTGTCCATCGTGCATTTCTGGGCATTGATCACCCTGTATATCTGGGCCGGTCCTCACCATCTGCACTACACCGCCCTGCCGGACTGGGCGCAGTCACTGGGCATGGTGATGTCGATCATTCTGCTGGTGCCCAGCTGGGGCGGGATGATCAACGGCATGATGACGCTGTCGGGCGCGTGGCATAAATTGCGGACCGATTCGATACTGCGCTTTCTGGTGGTCTCGCTGGCGTTCTATGGCATGTCGACCTTCGAAGGTCCGATGATGGCAATCAAGACCGTCAACTCGCTTTCGCACTACACGGACTGGACCATCGGCCATGTCCACGCCGGAGCCCTGGGCTGGGTCGCGATGATTACCATCGGGTCGGTCTATCACATGATTCCGAAACTCTACGCCCGCCCGCACATGTACAGCGTCAGCCTGATCAACACGCACTTCTGGCTCGCGACCGTCGGCACCGTGCTGTACATCACCTCGATGTGGGTCAATGGCATCACCCAGGGCCTGATGTGGCGCGCGGTGAACGACGACGGCACGCTGACCTACTCCTTCATCGAAACCATGCAGGCCAGCCACCTGGGCTATATCGTGCGGGCCATCGGCGGCACGATTTTCACCAGCGGCATGTTGCTGATGGCCTACAACGTCGTGCGTACGATACGTGCCTCTGACCCGCAGGCGGCCGCAGCGGCCACCCGCATCGCAGTCGCAGGAGCGCATTGATGAAGCACGATGCGCTGGAAAAAAACATCGGCCTGCTGGCCTTCTTCATGGTGATTGCCGTGAGCATCGGTGGGCTGACGCAGATCGTCCCGCTGTTCTTTCAGGACGTCACCAACCAGCCTATCGAGGGCATGAAGCCACGCAGCGCGCTTGAGGTGGAAGGCCGTGATGTGTTCATCGCCAACGGCTGCGTCGGTTGCCACTCGCAGATGATCCGCCCGTTGCGCGCCGAAACCGAGCGCTACGGGCATTACTCGGTGGCAGGCGAAAGTGTCTGGGATCATCCTTTCCTGTGGGGCTCCAAACGCACCGGGCCGGACCTGGCAAGGATCGGCGGTCGCTACTCGGACGAGTGGCACCGGGTACACCTGAACAACCCTCGCGACCTTGTTCCGACCTCGATCATGCCGGCTTATCCGTTTCTGGCCGAGAAGACACTCGACAGCACGCAGACTGCAAAAAAGCTGCAGGTGCTGCGTACCCTCGGCACCCCTTACACCGACGCGGATATCGCCGGTGCAGCGGCTGCAGTGCAGGGCAAGACCGAAATGGACGCGCTGGTGGCCTATCTGCAAAGCCTTGGCACGCTCATCAAGAGCAAACGGTGATCATGATGGACATCGGAATGATTCGAGGCCTTGGCACACTGGTCGTGATGGTGGCGTTCATCGGCCTGATGCTGTGGGTGTTCAGCCCTGCCCGCAAGGCAGACTTCGACGACGCGACCCTGCTGCCTTTCGCGGATGACCCCGAGGCCATCGGCAAGGTCGAAACTGCCAGGGCTGAACGGGACGGCCGGTCATGAGTACGTTCTGGAGCCTGTACGTCGCGGTCCTGACCCTGGGCACCCTCATCGCCATGCTGTGGCTGCTTCTGTCCACGCGCAAAGGTCAGCCCGACGAACCCACGGATGAAACCGTCGGCCATACATTCGACGGTATCGAGGAATACGACAACCCGCTACCCAGATGGTGGTTCTACCTATTCATAGCGACCATCGTCTTTGCGTTGGGCTATCTGCTCCTGTACCCGGGCCTGGGCAACTGGCAGGGTTTGCTGCCCGGCTATGAATACCGGGACCAGGACAGCCAGACGCAATTCTCCGACGGCCAGCAAGGCTGGACCAGTGTCCACGAATGGGAGCGGGAAGTCGCAAACGCCGAGGCCCGTTACGGGCCGCTGTTTGCCAGGTACGCCGCCATGCCCGTCGAGGAAGTGGCCAAAGACCCGCAGGCGCTGAAAATCGGCGCACGTCTGTTCGCGTCCAACTGCTCGGTCTGCCACGGCTCTGACGCGAAAGGCGCCTATGGCTTTCCCAATCTGACCGACGCCGACTGGCGCTGGGGCGGCGATGCCCAGGCGATCAAGACCTCTATCCTCGCCGGGCGCATGGGTGTGATGCCGGCCCTGGGCGGCGTGCTTGGCGAACAAGGGGTGCGCGATGTGTCGGCCTACGTGCTGACGCAACTGGACGCGCGCCCGCTACCGCAGGATGCCAAGGCTGATCCGGTGGCCGGACAAAAGACCTTCGCCAGCCTGTGCGTTGCCTGTCATGGGCCAGAGGGCAAGGGAATGCCGATTCTCGGCGCGCCGGACCTGACCCACCCCAACGCGTTTATCTACGGCTCCAGCTTCGCTCAGTTGCAGCAGACCATTCGTGATGGCCGCCAGGGCCAGATGCCTGCTCAGCAAGCATTGCAAGGCAATGACCGGGTTCACATTCTGGCTGCCTATGTTTACAGCCTGTCCCGCCAGGAGCAGCCAGCTGAATCCAGATGACAGGGCGCCGGTCAGCCCGGGGTTGTAGCATTCTGAAAGAACAAATTCTTTGTAGTTACATCTCTACATGACTAGACTCGTTGATGACCACGACACCCTGTCTACTCATTCTGGAAGTCGCACACATGACCACTACCCTCTCCAGCCGTGAATTCAATCAGGACACCAGCGGGGCCAAGAAAGCGGCTAATGAAGGCCCGGTGTTCATTACCGACCGCGGCCGCCCGGCCCATGTACTGCTTTGCATCGAGGATTACCTGAAGCTGACCGGCAGCGCGGTAAGCATCGCCGACATGCTGATAATGCCCACTGACATCGATATCGAGTTCGAGCCTCAGCGCGCCGTGATCACGCCCCGACAGGTTGATCTGTCCTGATGTTCCTGCTCGACACCAATGTGGTTTCAGAGCTCAGAAAGCGCACTGCAGACGCCAACGTGCTGCGCTGGTCGCGAACACAGATGGCCTCCAGCCTGTTCATCTCGTCCATCACGATTCTTGAACTCGAAACCGGTATTCTGCGCATCGAACGCCGCGACCCGACACAAGGCGCAGTATTGCGACTGTGGCTCGACCAGCATGTATTGAAGGCGTTCGCCGGGCGTATCCTGACAGTCGACACCCAGGTCGCAAGACGCTGCGCTCAACTGCACGTTCCCGACCCGCGCAGCGAATGCGATGCATTGATCGCCGCCACTGCGCTGGTGCATGGCATGACCGTGGTCACACGCAATACAATGGACTTTCAGTCGTGCGGGGTCGCGTTGCTCAATCCCTGGGTAAGCCAGTTGAATGAAGAAGCGGCCGTTTATTCACGTGCATCACGTTGAACGCGGATATGACCCTGTCTGACCTGTATCGGCCGGGGCCAGGCCACCGCCGCTGGACTCATCGATGACCAAGCAGATTCCAGTACACGACATCACCCCGGCATCCGAAACAGGCGGCGAATTCACCGACCTCTATGCTTCGCGCGAGAAAATCCAGACCCGCGCCTTCAAAGGCCTGTTTCGAAATGTGCGGATGCTCGGCGGCGCCCTGTTGCTGCTGATCTTTTTCGGCACGGTCTGGCTGAATCACAGCGGGCATCAGGCGGTCTGGTGGAACCTGCCGGAACGCAAGTTCTACATCTTCGGCGCAACGTTCTGGCCGCAGGATTTCATCCTCTTGTCCGGCATTCTGATCGTTGCAGCGTTCGGGCTGTTCTTCATCACCGTCTATGCCGGGCGGGTCTGGTGTGGCTATACCTGCCCGCAGAGTGTCTGGACCTGGATCTTCATGTGGTGCGAGAAAGTGACAGAAGGCGACCGCAACCAGCGCATCAGGCTCGACAATACCCCTATGAATGCCGGCAAACTGCTGCGCAAGTTCGCCAAGCACAGCCTGTGGCTGCTGATCGGGTTTGCCACCGGTATGACCTTCGTGGGCTATTTCTCGCCCATCCGCGCGCTGTGCGTGGATCTGTTCACGGGCCAGGCGGACGGCTGGGCCTATTTCTGGGTCGGTTTCCTTACCCTGGCCACTTACCTTAATGCCGGCTGGCTGCGCGAGCAGGTATGCATTTACATGTGTCCCTATGCGCGGTTCCAGAGCGTGATGTTCGACAAGGACACGCTGATCATCTCCTACGACCAGAATCGTGGCGAAGCCCGAGGCCCGCGCAGGAAGGAAGCCGCCCCTCAGGCACTGGGGCTGGGTGACTGCATCGACTGCACGATGTGCGTGCAGGTCTGCCCGACCGGCATCGACATTCGTGACGGCCTGCAGGTGGAGTGCATCAGCTGTGCGGCGTGCGTCGATGCCTGCGATACGGTCATGGACAAGATGGATTACCCTCGCGGCCTGATTCGCTACACCACCGAGCACAACCTGTCCGGGCAACGCACCCGCACCCTGCGCCCGCGCCTGATCGGTTATGCGCTGGTCCTGCTGCTGATGATTGCGCTGCTGACGGCTGCTTTCTACATGCGTACGCTGGTGGGCCTGGAGGTCAGCAAGGACCGCATGCTGTTCCGGGAAAACGCCGAAGGCCGGATCGAAAACGTCTACAGCCTGAAAGTGATGAACAAGGATCAGGTGGACCACACCTATGTGCTGCAGGCCAGCGGCCTTCCCGACCTGAGACTGCAGGGCCGTCGTGAAATCAGCGTTCCGGCGGGCGAAATCGTCAGCCTGCCGGTGGAGCTGTCCAGTGCGCCGGAAAAACTGCCGTCGCACAGCAACGAGGTAACCTTTACCCTCAAGGACATCGACAGCGATACGCAGGTCGAGACCCGAAGCCGCTTCCTCGGCCCACCTATTCGTTAAGAGCCCCGTCATGCCCGCTGCGACTGCTGCAAGCCCTTGGTACCGGCACCTCTGGCCATGGATCATCATCGCCATCCTGACCGGCTCGGTGACCTTGAGCCTGTCGATGGTGTTCATCGCCGTGACCCACCCGGACCCACTGGTCACCGATAACTATTACGAGGCCGGCAAGGGCATCAATCGCTCGTTGAATCGCGAAGTGCTCGCCCAGACCCTCAAGCTGCACGCGCGCCTGCACATGGATGAGCTGACCGGCGAAGTCGGGCTGCGCCTGAGCGGCAACAGCAACCCGGCGCGTCTGGAACTCAACCTGATTTCGCCCACGCGCCCTGACAGTGATCGCCGGGTGTTCCTGACCCGCAGCCCGTCCGAACCAGGCCGTTACATCGGTCAGTTGCAGGACAAGGTCAACGGTCGGCGTTTTGTGGAACTGCTGGGTGTCGAAGGCGAGCAGACCTGGCGCCTGTTCGAGGAAGAACAGATTGGCACTGACGACGTGACCCTGGGTGACGAGCCCCTGCAAGCCGCGCAACGCCGGAAAGACTGAGCGTGGCCAGGCCCTCCTCCCCCGCGCCGCTGCACTGCTACCACTGCGGTTTGCCGGTTCCGGCGGGCAGCCATTTCAACGCGGTGGTGCTCGGTACAACCCGACAGCTGTGCTGCCCCGGTTGCCAGGCAGTGACCGAGGCCATCGTTGCGAGCGGTCTGGACAATTATTACCGCCATCGCAGTGAAACCTCGGCCAACCCGGAAAGCCTGCCCAGCCAATTGCTCGAGGAACTGGCGCTCTACGACCGCCCCGACGTACAGGCGCCGTTCGTGCGCCACGACGGCGACCTCTCAGAGGCCACCCTGCTTATCGAAGGCATCAGTTGCGCGGCGTGCGGCTGGCTGATCGAGCAACGCCTGGGGCGATTGCCCGCGGTGGCCGAAGCGCGGCTGAACCTTTCCACTCATCGCCTGCTGGTGCGCTGGAACGCCGACCAGCTTGCCCTCAGCCAATTGCTGAACGAACTGCACGCGATTGGCTATGTCGCCCATCCATGGCAGGCCGACCGCGCTGCCGAACGCATGGCGAGTGACAATCGCCTGGCGTTGCGACAACTGGGCGTCGCCGGCCTGCTGTGGTTTCAGGCAATGATGGCAACAATGGCCACCTGGCCTGAGTTCAATATCGACCTCAGCCCGCAGATGCACACCATCCTGCGCTGGGTGGCGCTGTTTCTGACCACGCCGATCGTCTTCTACAGTTGCGCGCCGTTCTTTCGCGGTGCGTGGCGCGACCTGCGCAGCCGTCAACTGACAATGGATGTCTCGGTGTCGCTGGCAATAGGCGCGGCCTACGCCGCAGGGATCTGGACCGCCGTCACCGGCGCTGGCGAACTGTATTTCGATGCCGTCGGCATGTTTGCACTGTTCCTGCTGGCCGGACGTTACCTGGAACGCCGGGCTCGCGAGCGCACGGCGGCGGCCACGGCCCAACTGGTCAACGTGCTGCCTGCCTCATGCCTGCGCCTCAGCGATGACGGCCAGAGCCAGCGCATCATGCTCAGCGAACTGCACCTGGCTGATCGGGTGCTGGTGCAGCCCGGTGCAGTGATACCGGCCGATGGCAAAATCCTCGAGGGTCACTCCAGTGTCGATGAGTCGCTGTTGACCGGCGAATACCTGCCACAGATGCGCAGTATGGGCGATGCGGTCACCGCAGGAACGCTGAATGTCGAAAGCCCGCTGACCGTTGCCGTGACGGCGCTGGGCCACGAAACCCGTCTTTCGGCCATTGTCCGACTGCTCGAACGCGCGCAGGCAGAAAAGCCCCGACTCGCGGAGATCGCCGACCGTGCGGCACAGGCCTTTCTGCTGCTTTCGCTGATCGCGGCCGCGCTGATCGGGGTGATCTGGTGGCAGCTGGACGCATCGCGCGCGTTCTGGATCGTTTTGGCCATGCTCGTCGCTACCTGCCCCTGCGCACTGTCGCTGGCGACACCGACCGCCTTGACTGCGGCGACCGGCACGCTGCACACACTCGGTCTGCTGCTGACCCGGGGTCATGTGCTCGAAGGCCTCAACCAGATCGACACGGTCATCTTCGACAAGACTGGCACCCTCACCGAAGGGCGCCTGACACTGCACAGCATCCACCCACTGCGCGAGCTGGACGCCAATCGCTGCCTGGAACTGGCGGCCGCTCTGGAAAACCGCTCCGAGCACCCCATCGCCCGCGCCTTCGGTCGAGCGCCAACGGCTGCCGAAGAGGTGCTCAGCACACCGGGACTGGGCCTGCAAGGTCGTGTTGACGGGCATCTGCTGCGCATCGGCGAAGCGGCTTTCGTCTGCGCGCTGAGCGGTGCTGAAACACCCTGGCCAAACGAGCGATCCGGCCAATGGCTGTTGCTGGGCGATACGCAGGGCCCACTCGCATGGCTGGTGCTGGACGATCGGCTGCGCGAGGACGCAGGCACCCTGTTACAGGCATGCCGGGCGCGAGGCTGGAAAACGCTGCTGTTGTCCGGCGACAGCTCACCGATGGTTGAGCGTGTCGCGCAGGCGCTGGGCATCGACGAAGCGCGTGGCGGCATGCGCCCGGACGATAAGCTGGAGGTGCTGCGCCAGCTTCAGGCTCAGGGGCGCAAGGTGCTGATGATCGGTGACGGGGTGAACGACGTACCGGTCATGGCAGCAGCCGACATCAGTGTGGCGATGGGCTCGGCCACCGACCTCGCCAAAACCAGCGCTGACGCCGTGCTGCTGTGCAACCGCTTGCCGGTGCTGATCGACGCGCTGAATCTGGCACGGCGCACGCGTAGCGTCATTATCGAAAACCTGCTTTGGGCCGGTCTGTACAATGGCCTCATGCTGCCCTTCGCGGCGCTGGGCTGGATCACTCCGGTATGGGCGGCGATCGGCATGTCGCTCAGTTCACTGACCGTGGTGCTCAACGCCTTGCGCCTGACCCGCCTGCCGCGTCGTGCGCTTGTCCCCCCATCTGCCCCGGAGGTTTCATGCCCGCGCTTTACATCATGATCCCTGCCGCTCTGCTGCTGGTGGGCGTGGCGATCTACGTGTTCTTCTGGGCAGTGGACAGCGGTCAGTACGACGACATGGAAGGCCCGGCACACAGCATCTTGTTCGATGACACGCCGCCTGTGGAGCATGTCCCGCCTGAGTCTCCGCAGTCGGGCCCGGACGAGAAACGCGATGTTTGAACTCGCCTCGATGCTGTTCTCGGCGTTCATTCTCGGGCTGCTGGGCGGTGGCCACTGTCTGGGCATGTGTGGCGGCCTGATGGGCGCCCTGACGCTGGCCATCCCCAAGGAACAGCGCAGTCGCCGGTTTCGTTTGCTGCTGGCCTACAACCTGGGGCGCATTCTCAGTTACGCCGCAGCTGGCCTGTGTTCCGGACTGGTCGGCTGGGCTGTGGCGCAAAGTCCGCTGGCGACGGGCTTGCGCATCGTCGCCGCCGTGTTGCTGATCATGATGGGGCTGTACCTGGCCGGCTGGTGGAGCGGGCTCACCTATATAGAGCGTCTCGGCCGAGGCCTGTGGCGCTATTTGCAACCCCTGGCCAGTCGCCTGTTGCCGGTGTCCAGTGTGCCGCGCGCCTTGTTGCTCGGTGCCCTGTGGGGCTGGCTGCCCTGCGGGCTGGTGTACAGCGCCCTGCTGTGGGCCGCCAGCCAGGGCAATCCTCTCGACAGCGCACTGCTGATGCTGGCCTTCGGGCTGGGCACCTGGCCCGTTCTGCTGGCCACCGGCCTGGCTGCCGAACGCACCACGGCTTTGCTGCGCAAACGTGGTGTGCGCATGGCGGGAGGGCTGCTGGTGATCGTCTTCGGTATCTGGACCTTGCCAGGCCCGCATCAGCATTGGCTGATGGGGCATTGAGGCCGGCAACTCTTGCCATTTGATCCACATCAACGCCGACCCCCGGCCTCCTGCGTATGCTCGCGACATCGCCAGCCGGACCGGGAAACGCGCGCATGCTTGACGCCATTCGTTGGGATTCAGACCTGATCCATCGCTACGATGTGGCCGGACCGCGCTACACGTCCTATCCGACTGCGGTGCAGTTTCATACCCAAGTGGGCGGCTTCGACCTGCTGCACGCGCTGCGCGAAAGCCGCAAGGCATCACGTCCGTTGTCGCTCTACGTGCACCTGCCCTTCTGCGCGAACATTTGCTACTACTGCGCCTGCAACAAAGTCATCACCAAGGATCGCGGACGCGCTCAGGCCTACCTGCAACGGCTCGAGCACGAGATACAGATGCTCGCCTTTCACCTGGCGCCCTGTCAGGTGGTGGAGCAACTGCACCTGGGCGGCGGTACGCCGACCTTTCTCAGCCATGATGAACTGCGCCGCTTGATGGCGCAGTTGCGCTCACATTTCAACCTGCTGGATGACGACTCCGGCGACTATGGCATCGAGATCGATCCTCGCGAAGCGGACTGGTCGACGATGGGGCTGCTGCGCGAGCTGGGTTTCAACCGGGTCAGCCTGGGCGTACAAGACCTCGACCCGACGGTGCAGCGGGCGATCAACCGCATGCAGAGCCTGGAAGAAACCCGCGCAATCGTTGAAGCGGCGCGCACGCTGCAATTTCGTTCGGTGAATATTGATCTGATCTACGGTCTGCCCGCACAGAATCCACAAACCTTCAGCCACACCGTGGACAAGGTCATCGATCTGCAGCCCGATCGGTTGTCGGTGTTCAACTATGCGCATCTGCCCGAGCGCTTCATGCCGCAGCGGCGCATCGACGCGGCGGATCTGCCGGATGCAGCGAGCAAACTGCTGATGCTGGAACGCACCGTCGAGCAATTGAGCGACGCCGGTTATCGCTACATCGGCATGGACCATTTCGCCCTGCCCGACGACGAGCTGGCCACCGCTCAGGAAGACCTGACCCTGCAGCGCAACTTTCAGGGCTATACCACGCACGGTCACTGCGATCTGATCGGCCTGGGGGTCTCTGCCATCAGCAAGGTCGGCGAGCTGTACAGCCAGAACAGCAGCGATCTGAGCGAGTACTTGAGGCTGCTGGACAGCGAACAGCCCGCAACCCGACGCGGGCTGCTCTGCAGTGATGACGACCGCATCAGGCGCGCGATCATTCAGCAACTGATCTGCCACTTCACCCTGGATTTCGGCCAGATCGAAAAGACTTTTTGCATCGATTTCAGGGACTATTTCAGCGAAGCGTGGCCGCAACTGCTTGGCATGTCCAGCGACGGGCTGATCACGCTGAACGAGACGGGCATTGAAGTCAGACCGGCAGGCCGGCTGCTGGTACGCGCAGTGTGCATGGTCTTCGATGCCTACCTGACCCGTCACAACAGACAGCAGTTCTCCCGAGTGATATGACCCGCGTCCAGGCTCTACATTTTGGCCAGAACCAGCATTCCTGCCTTGGTCTTGTCGGCGTCACTGGAGCCCAGGCTGTTCATGAGCGACGACAGATCGGCCGTGGAATTGCTCACCTGCGCCTGCAACGTGCTGAGCACGGTCTGCAGTGCCGCGGCCTTGGTCCGTCGCTCCTCGGGGCTCAGGCTGGGATCATTCAGCGCCTTCTGGATTTGCTCCATGGTTTCCTCGATCCTGCGCTGAAGCTCGCGAATCGCCTTGAGGATCTTTTGCACGGAAGCAGGCAGGCCGCTCTGCTCGATATCAGCGTTTCTGGAAGACGACGACGCAGCCGCCTTGCCTTCTGCCGACAAATTGACCTGTACGCCCTTTGTTTCGCCCGCAGGCTTCTCGGCAGTGCTTTGCCCGGCGTTACTGTAGGTGGTCTGCGAGGTCGCAGTGCGTATCGTAATGCTGTTGATCAACGGGAGTGTCGTTGACATGACGAGGCATCCTGGCGTGGCTGAAGGAATACAGGTTTATCGGCAGGCAGCCTGCAACCTTGACGACCCCGACACTTTTGCAGGCTGGCCCCGACAAGCATCGGTGAGTTACCCTTACGGCTTATGTGTGATTTCCCACAAGGAATTAAGTGATGTCCGAGCCAGTCAAGTCGCGCGCTCAAACCCAGGCTCATTGCAAGGATTGCAGTCTCGCGCCGTTGTGCCTGCCCCTTTCGTTGAATACCGAAGACATGGACTGCCTTGACCAGATCGTCAAACGCGGCCGCCCGCTGAAGAAAGGCGAGTTTCTGTTTCGTCAGGGGGATACCTTCGAGTCGGTCTACGCGGTGCGTTCCGGGGCGTTGAAAACCTTTAATATCAGTGACAGCGGTGAAGAGCAGCTCACCGGTTTTCACCTGCCCAGCGAACTGGTGGGCATGTCCGGCATGGACGCCGAGGCTTACCCGGTCTCGGCGCAGGCACTGGAAACCACATCGGTCTGCGAAATCCCTTTCGAGCGCCTGGACGAGCTTTCCGTGAAACTGCCGCAACTGCGTCGGCAGTTGATGCGCGTCATGAGCCGGGAGATTCGTGACGATCAGCAAATGATGCTGCTGCTCTCGAAAAAGACCGCCGATGAGCGTATCGCCACGTTTCTGATCAATTTGTCTGCACGCTTCCGCGCCAGAGGCTTTTCGGCCAATCAGTTCCGCCTGAGCATGTCACGCAATGAAATCGGTAATCACCTGGGTCTGGCAGTCGAGACGGTGTCTCGTGTCTTTACCCGTTTCCAGCAAAATCAGCTGATTTCTGCCGAGGGCAAAGAGATTCACATCCTCGCCCCCATCGAGCTGTGTGCACTGGCTGGCGGGTCGATGCAAAGCTGAAACGTGCGATCTTTGGCGGGTCGGCTTAAACTGTCGGCCAAAACTGCCATGGAACCCCCTGATGACTTTCGATCAATCGAACTTCAAATCCCTCATCCGCCCGGTCGTGGACTTCCCCAAGCCGGGCGTGGTCTTCCGTGATATCACGCCCCTGTTCCAGTCGCCCAAGGCCACCCGTCAGGTGATTGACAGCTTCGTGCAGCGCTACATCGATGCCGAGTTCAGCCATATCGGCGTGATGGACGCGCGGGGTTTTCTGATCGGTTCGGTGGTCGCGTATCAGCTGAACAAGCCGCTGGTGTTGTTTCGCAAACAAGGCAAGCTGCCTGCCGATGTACTGTCCGAGGCGTATCAGACCGAATACGGCGAAGCGTATCTGGAAGTGCATGCCGACAGTCTGTGCGAAGGTGACTCGGTCGTCATGTTCGATGACCTGATCGCGACCGGAGGCACGCTGATCGCCGCCGCCAACCTGATCCGTCGTATGGGTGCCGAAGTGTACGAGGCCGCTGCGATTATCGACCTGCCGGAACTGGGTGGCTCCAAGCGTCTTAACGACCTGAAGATCCCGACGTTCTGCCTGACCGAGTTTGCGCTGGACGAGCAGTAAGACGGGGCGCTGACCGTCGCTCCGCGTTGCACAGCGGTTCTGCGATGTCAGGTGGATCGGGGTTCGACTCAAGTCACCATTTCGCCCCTCGGCGACCTACTTTGATGGGGCCAAAGTAGGCAAAGCCCGCAGCTCCGTTTCCGGCCCGACTTCGTCGGGTTCCTTCGCCCTGTCACTGATCCGGGGGTCGCCGCAACGCGCCATCCATGGCGCGGTGCGGCTAGCCC
>NZ_AWQP01000052.1:0-9828 GCF_000972175.1 Pseudomonas syringae pv. coryli str. NCPPB 4273
GGACGCTCTGCGTCCTCTTGCCGATGCAGGGCAAAAAACTCGTCACACTTTCATCATTCCCCACTTACCAAGCTGCGATGTACCTTCGTGCCCCTGATGATTCAAGGATGAACACATGGGCCGGAGTCGATACACCATAACCGAACCTGAAAAACCTCACTTCCTGACCTGCACAGTGGTGGAATGGTTACCGCTTTTTACCCGGCCTGTTCTGGTAGACATTCTGTTCAACGCCTGGCGCTATCAACAGGCTCATCAAGGCCTGCAGCTCTTCGGGTATGTCGTTCTGGAAAACCATTTGCACTTCGTCGCCCAAGCACCCGCACTGGACAAATGTGTGAACAGTTTCAAGTCTTTTACGGCCCGACAGATAATCGAAGCACTCGAGAACGCCAATGCCCAGAGCACGCTGGAGCGTCTGCGGTTCGTCAAGCGCCTGCACAAGAGTGACAGGGTTTATCAGGTCTGGCAGGAAGGAGCTCATGCCGAGCTTGTGTGGAATGAAAAGGTTATGCGGCAGAAGCTCGATTACATTCACCACAACCCGGTAAAGAGAGGTTATGTGGACGTCGGTGAGCATTGGAGATACTCCAGCGCTCGTGATTATGAGGGGCAGCGCGGTTTGATCGATATTCAGCGCTGGTATTGACGCATAACGTGCGGAACGATGATCTCAACTATCGTGCGGCGCTCTGCGTCGCATGCCGTTCTGGACGCTCTGCGTCCTCCCAGCTTTGGGTGGACGCGGAGTGTCAGCTATGGCTCAACCAAATATCTTTTTGAAAAACACTTTCATGTCCGCCCAGGAGCTCTCATCGGCGGCTTTGCTGTAGCCGATGTCCGGGCCGCCGTGTTCGCCGTGGCTCAGGCGGTCGGCGTCGGGGTTGGTGAAGCCGTGTTTGGCGCCGTCGATGCTGACGAATTTGTAGTCGGCCTTGGCGTCGTCCATTTCCTTCTTGAACGCGGTGACGTTTTCAGGGGTGACCATGCTGTCCTTGGCGCCGTGTTCGACCAGCATTGGCACCTTGATGCCCGGTTTTGCCGGGGTGTTGGTGACCAGTGCGCCGTGGAAACTCACCACGCCCAGCAGCGGTTCACCGCGGCGTGCTGCGTCGAGCACGATCTTGCCGCCGAAGCAGTAACCGATCGCTGCGATCTTTTTCGGATCGGTCTGTGGCTGCTTCTTCAATTGCTCCAGCCCGGCGTCAAAACGCTTGTCGGCGGCATCGCTGTCCTTCAGCGCGGCCTGCATGAAGGCCATCGCGTCTTTCGGGTGCTCGGTGTTCTTGCCTTCGCCGTACATGTCGATGGCCATTGCGCTGTAACCCAGTGCAGCCAGATCGCGGGCGCGGCGCTTGGCGTAGTCGTTCAGGCCCCACCATTCGTGAACCACCAGGACGCCAGGGCGCGGGCCTTTTACCGCGTCGTCGTACGCGTAGTAGCCCACCAGCTTGGTGCCGTCGGCACTTTTGTAATCGATCTGCTCGGTCTTGATCGCCGCCTGGGCGAGG
The DNA here is from genome assembly GCF_000972175.1 of Pseudomonas syringae pv. coryli str. NCPPB 4273. Taxonomy (NCBI): domain Bacteria; kingdom Pseudomonadati; phylum Pseudomonadota; class Gammaproteobacteria; order Pseudomonadales; family Pseudomonadaceae; genus Pseudomonas; species Pseudomonas syringae pv. coryli. Next base: position 1,512 of record NZ_AWQP01000052.1, read on the forward strand.
CCGCTCAGGCCCATCATGATCATTGCAATCCACACACGCATGGTCAGCTCCTTGTTGATGTTTTGAAGTCGCAAACAACCATAGCCGATTCTGCTGCACAGGGTGTGGATGACTGTTCAGCGCCGGTTCATGCAGTGTTCAGTCGGGGTTCAGCCCGGCGCGATTACTGTTGGCCCATACCTTGACAGCGTCCCCGAGCGCAAAAGGAGTCGATATGTTGAATCTCAACAAGTTTTTCCTGGCCCTGGCTTTTCTGGGCGGCAGTGCTGCGGTGCAGGCGGGCGATGGTCGGCTTGACGTGGCCCGTATCGAGTTCAGCAAGACCAGCGAAAAGCTTGACGATACCAACAGTTGGGGACACGCGCTCGGGGAGCAGGCGCATTCCAATGTCTCGGTGGGGACGCTTTATTCGCCACCGGTTTACGGCAGCCTGACGGGCACTCACAATGGTGCGCCTGTCAGCCGCGAAATCCTGCTGGGCAGCTATGATGTGACACAACACGTGCCCGTCAGCGCCCGCCTGTTGAGTACTGATGCGACGATGTCGTTTCATTCTTTGTCTTGAGGCTGCGATTGTGCCTGGGAGAGCTGCATGAAGTTGTTGGTAGTTGAGGATGAAGCGCTGCTGCGCCACCACCTGCGAACCCGTCTGACCGAAGCCGGGCATGTGGTGGAGGCGGTGGCCAACGCTGAAGAGGCGTTGTATCAGGTCGCGCAATTCAATCACGACCTGGCGGTGATCGACCTGGGCCTGCCGGGCATCGGCGGCCTGGACCTGATTCGCCAGTTGCGCACATTGGGCAAGGCCTTTCCGATCCTGATCCTGACCGCGCGCGGCAATTGGCAGGACAAGGTCGAAGGCCTGGCGGCCGGGGCTGACGACTACGTGGTCAAACCCTTCCAGTTCGAAGAACTGGAGGCACGGCTGAACGCCTTGTTACGGCGTTCCAGCGGCTTCATCCAGTCAACCATCACGGCTGGCCCGCTGTTGCTGGACCTCAATCGCAAGCACGCCGCCCTGGCCGAGCAGCCGTTGGCGCTGACGGCCTACGAATACCGTATTCTTGAGTACCTGATGCTCCATCACCAGCAAGTGGTGCCCAAGGAGCGCCTGATGGAGCAACTGTACCCCGATGACGACGAGCGCGACCCGAACGTGATCGAAGTGCTGGTCGGTCGTCTGCGTCGCAAACTGGACAGCAGCGTGGCCTTCAAACCTATCGAAACCGTGCGCGGCATGGGCTACCTGTTCAATGAGCGCTGTACGTGATTCGTTCGCTTCGCCTGCGCCTGATGCTGGGCGCCGCCACGCTGGCGGTGATCTTCATGCTGCTGATGCTGCCTGCACTGCAGGGGGCGTTCAGCCTGGCGCTACGCGGAGCGATCGAGCAACGCCTGGCTTCTGATGTCACCACCATGATTTCGGCGGCTCGCGTCGAAAACGACCATCTGTTAATGCCCTCGGTGTTGCCGGGCGAACAATTCAATCTGCCCGGCAGCCGTCTGCTGGGCTACATCTATAACCGCCAGGGGCAGATGGTCTGGCGCTCGTTGTCGACCGAAGGCGAGAACATCGACTACCGCCCGCAATACGACGGGCAGGGCAGCGAGTTCACCAAGATCAAGGAAATCAATGGCGATGAGTATTTCGTCTATGACGTCGAGATCCGGCTGCTCGGCGGGCGCAATGCCGCGTTCAGTATCGTTGCCGTGCAACCGTTGCGCGGCTATCAGGAAACCATCGACGGTCTGCGCCGCAAGCTTTATCTGGGCTTTGGCGCAGCACTGGCGGTGCTGCTCGGGTTGCTGTGGATGGGCCTGACCTGGGGGCTGCGGGCCCTGCGCGGCTTGAGCCAGGAACTGGATCAGGTGGAATCCGGTGTGCGCGACAGCCTCAGCGAAGAACACCCCAGCGAACTGCTGCGCCTGACCGACTCGCTCAACCGCCTGCTACGCAGCGAGCGTGAGCAGCGTATTCGTTACCGCGACTCTCTGGACGACCTGGCGCATAGCCTGAAAACCCCGCTGGCGGTCTTGCAGGGCGTAAGCGAGAACATCGCCAAGCGCCCCGAGGATGTCGAGCAGGCGTGGGTGCTGCAATCGCAGATCGAACGCATGAGCCAGCAGATCGGCTATCAACTGCAGCGGGCCAGCCTGCGCAAGAGCGGTCTGGTGCGCCATCACGTGATGCTGCGACCCGTGGTCGAAAGCCTGTGCAATACGCTGGACAAGGTGTATCGCGACAAACAGGTCAAGGCCACGCTGGACCTGCCCGAGCACTGCCAGGTGCATATGGAAGAGGGCGCGTTGCTGGAAATGCTCGGCAACCTGCTGGAAAACGCCTATCGGCTGTGCCTGAGTGAAGTGCGCGTCAGCTTCACGCGCTCGACGACCGGCGATGAACTGTGCGTCGAAGACGACGGCCCCGGCGTCCCGCAGAGCCAGCGTGCGCGCATTCTCGAACGCGGCGAACGGCTGGACCGCCAGAACCCCGGGCAAGGCATCGGCCTGGCGGTGGTCAAGGACATCATCGAAAGCTACGGCGCGCAATTGACGCTGGGCGATTCCCCAATGGGGGGCGCGGCGTTCAGGATTCATTTTCTGGCGCAGTAACGATAGTGTTATCACACCTATCGTTTCTCACGCTCCAGCGTGGGAATGCCGTTCGTGACGCTCTGCGTCACACCTATGCGCGTCACCGATCACTCCAGTCACCACAGAAAGAAGGCGGATACCCGCCACTGTGTGCCTGTTTTTCTCACCATACGGCGGAAAACCGCCACCTGTCCTCTCGGATCCCGGCTACCGTTACCAGTGTGCGCCTTATGCTGCGGGGTTTTGATATCAAAATGACTCCATGGCACGCGTATTGCTATCTACATGGCAGAGACCTGCCTTGCGCAGCTCGACAAAACAAATCCCTCCAGTGCAGGAGGGTTAGCGCTTTATAGGCTCGCGCGCATCAGGTGAAGATGCCGACGACGCCCTTGAGGAAAACTGCAATGACGACTCGTCAGCCCATCTACAAATCCCTCTATTTTCAGGTAATCGTAGCGATTGTCATCGGTATCCTGATCGGTCACTTCTACCCGGACACCGGCAAGGCGTTAAAACCGCTGGGTGACGGGTTCATCAAACTGATCAAGATGGTGATTGCCCCGATCATCTTCTGTACCGTCGTCAGTGGTATCGCTGGCATGCAGAGCATGAAGTCGGTCGGCAAGACTGGCGGTTATGCGCTGCTGTACTTCGAGATCGTTTCGACCATCGCCCTGCTGATCGGTCTGATCGTGGTCAACGTGGTTCAGCCGGGTGTCGGCATGAACATCGACGTCAGCACGCTCGACGCTTCGAAGATCGCCGCCTACGTCACGGCCGGTCAGGATCAGAGCATCGTCGGCTTTATCCTTAACGTGATTCCGAACACCATCGTCGGCGCGTTTGCCAACGGCGATATCCTGCAAGTGCTGATGTTCTCGGTGATCTTCGGCTTCGCGCTGCATCGCCTGGGTGCCTACGGCAAGCCGGTTCTGGACTTCATCGATCGCTTCGCCCACGTGATGTTCAACATCATCAACATGATCATGAAGCTGGCCCCGCTGGGTGCGTTCGGTGCCATGGCCTTCACCATCGGTGCCTATGGCGTGAGCTCGCTGGTGCAACTGGGTCAGTTGATGATCTGCTTCTACATCACCTGCGTTCTGTTCGTCGTGTTTGTGCTGGGCGCTATCGCCCGCGCTCACGGCTTCAGCATCTTCAAGCTGATTCGCTACATCCGTGAAGAGCTGCTGATCGTACTGGGTACTTCTTCTTCGGAATCGGCCCTGCCGCGCATGCTGATCAAGATGGAGCGCCTGGGTGCCAAGAAGTCTGTGGTCGGTCTGGTTATCCCGACGGGCTACTCGTTCAACCTGGACGGTACGTCGATCTACCTGACCATGGCCGCCGTGTTCATCGCTCAGGCGACTAACACGCACATGGACATCACGCACCAGATCACCCTGTTGCTGGTGCTGCTGCTGTCGTCCAAAGGTGCTGCTGGCGTAACCGGTAGCGGCTTCATCGTACTGGCTGCGACCCTGTCGGCCGTGGGTCACCTGCCGGTTGCCGGTCTGGCGCTGATTCTGGGTATCGACCGCTTCATGTCCGAAGCCCGCGCCCTGACCAACCTGGTCGGTAACGCTGTTGCTACCGTTGTGGTTGCCAAGTGGGTCGGCGAGCTGGACACCGACAAGCTGCAGTCCGAGCTGACTTCCGGTGGCTCTGCCATTCTGGAAACCCGCCCTGAAGACGACCTCGGCGTTGCCGAAGGCCCGACTCCAGCCGCTGCGGTGAACACCACCAAGACCGTCTGATAACCCTCAGACCACAAAAAACCCATCTTCGGATGGGTTTTTTATGCCTGCAGTTTGCCGGAGGATTATTCCGTGCGCGTCTCGCCGCTGAACACCAGAGGCTCGCGGCAGCGACGGCACAGGTAGCGCCGTCCCTTGCGAACCATGCCGTGACGCTGCGCGGTGAACGGAAAGTCGCTGTCCGGGCAAGGACAGCGGTAGATGTAACGGATCACGCTACGCCGCTTGACCGCGTAGGTGTGGCAGCGATTGGGCGGCAGTTCATAGACGCCGCGCATGATCAATTGCCATTCTTCGCCATGCGGCTGGATGCTGCCACCGAACAGCTGATGGGCGATCAGGTGCGCGACTTCGTGGGGTACGGTCTGGCGCAGGAAGTCTTCGGCGTTTTCCTTGTAGAGCTGTGGGTTGAAGCGCAACAGGTTTTCATGCAGATGAGCGACACCGGCCTTCTGACCGCGCAACTGGAAACTGACCACAGGGCGTTTGAAGGTGCGCTTGAAGAAGGCTTCGGCTTGTTGGTAACAGGTCTCGACGCGTGAATTGAGTTGTTCGGGCATGCTTTAGGGTTCTCCAGTGCGCCAAGTATGCCGCAATGTGGCTAAGCTCTGAACAGGCCAGCTGCCCGGTGGTCATTTTTGATCCAGTGTGGTCGCCTGTCTGAACAGTACAGGCGCAGCATATTTAACCAATGGTCGGTTACGGGTAAAATGTTCGGCTTTTCTCAAGCTACCGTCAGCGGATACTTCCATAAATGGGCACCCTTTCAGTCAATCAGAACAAACTGCAGAAACGTCTGCGTCGGCTGGCCGGCGAAGCGGTTGCCGACTTCAACATGATCGAAGAGGGTGACAAGGTCATGGTCTGCCTGTCCGGCGGCAAGGACAGTTACACCATGCTCGATGTGTTGATGCACCTGCAGAAGGTCGCGCCGATCAAGTTCGACATCGTGGCAGTCAACATGGACCAGAAGCAGCCCGGCTTTCCCGAGCACGTGCTGCCTGCCTACCTGAAAGAACTGGGTGTCGAGTACCACATCGTCGAGAAAGACACGTATTCAGTGGTCAAGGAACTGGTCCCCGAAGGCAAGACCACCTGCTCGCTGTGTTCACGGCTGCGTCGCGGCACGCTGTATACCTTCGCTGACGAGATCGGTGCCACCAAGATGGCGCTCGGTCATCACCGCGACGATATCGTCGAGACATTCTTTCTCAACATGTTCTTCAATGGCTCGCTCAAGGCCATGCCGCCCAAGCTGCGTGCCGATGATGGCCGTAACGTGGTGATTCGTCCGTTGGCGTACTGCCATGAAAAGGACATTCAGGCCTACTCGGACCTCAAGCAGTTTCCGATCATCCCGTGCAACCTGTGCGGCTCGCAGGAGAACCTGCAGCGTCAGGTGGTCAAGGAAATGCTGCAGGACTGGGAGCGCAAGACGCCTGGCCGGACGGAGAGCATTTTCCGCGCCTTGCAGAACGTGCAGCCCTCGCAGTTGGCCGACCGCAACCTGTTCGACTTCAGCAACCTGCGCATCGACGAAACCGCTGCGTCGCGGTTCGTCAATGTGGTCAATATCTGACGGCACTCAGTGGTTGACGGTGAACGCCAGCATGGCTGACAGCTGGCACATCGGCCGACCGCTTTCTGCGTGCCACTGGTTGAAGACGTCCTGCACGATCGCCTGATCGCGTTTGCTGCTCGGCACACGGTCGACGATATCCTGCGCGTTCAGGGCGGCAACCACATCCCAGGTCGGAATGAAGGTGTCCTTGCCGATCATGCGCAGAAAGCGCGGCGCTGACAGGCCGCCCATCTGGTTGCCGTGCTTGGCGATGTACTGCCACAGGCCAGTGATGTTATCGACCGGCCATTCGGCGATGAATTTGCCGAAACTGCCATGCTCCTGCTCGATGTCCAGAATCAGTTGCGCATTGCGCGGCACGCTCTTGAGCTTGCCCAGATGACGAATGATGCGCGCGTCCTGCATCAGCCGTTCCAGGTGATCGGCGCCCATCAGCACGACTTTCTCCGGGTCGAAGCGAAAGAACACTTCTTCGAACGCTGGCCACTTGGCGTCTACCAGGCTGTGTTTCAGGCCAGCGCGGAAAACCCGCAGGGCCATGGTAGACAGGTAGCGGTCGGCGCTGATGGCTTGCAGTTGCCTGGGTGTCTTGGGGGAGGGCAGATGAGCTTCCAGAGCTTTGGCGGAGCCGAATCGATTCAGGCAATACTCGTTCAGCCATTTGTAGTCGTGCATCGGTTCTCCAAAAAAATTCAACAGGCAGGACAAGGGGTCAGACCGACCCTTGCCCTGCAAGTTTACGATTTAACTGAAAGCATCCGGCGCTCTGCCGATTCAGCTGCGCGGCGCGTCCAGTTGCACCGCGGTCTTGGCCAGACGCTGGCCCAGGGCGCGGCACAGGTCGGTTTCATGACGGTCCAGCGCGCGCTTGCCATCGGCACCGGCGTGATGGCTGGGACCGTAGGGCGTGCCACCGCCGGTGGTTTCCAGCAGCGCCGATTCGCTGTAGGGCAGGCCCATGATCAGCATGCCGTGGTGCAGCAGGGGCAGCAGCATCGACATCAGCGTGGTTTCCTGGCCACCGTGCAGGCTGGCGGTGGAGGTAAAGACGCCAGCGGGTTTGCCGACCAGTGCGCCGGTCAGCCACAGGTTACTGGTGCCGTCGAGGAAGTATTTCAGCGGCGCGGCCATGTTGCCGAAGCGCGTCGGGCTGCCCAGCGCCAGGCCGGAGCAGTTTTTCAGGTCGTCGAGGGTCGCGTACAGCGCGCCGCTTTCCGGAATCTCGGGGGCGGTCGCTTCGCAGTCGGCGGAAACGGCAGGTACGGTGCGCAGCCGCGCTTCCATGCCGCCCAGTTCAATGCCGCGGGCAACCTGCCGGGCCATTTCGCTGGTGGAGCCGTTGCGGCTGTAATAGAGGACCAGAATGTAGGGTGTGCTCACGGCAGCAGCTCCAGAATGTTCTCGGGTGGGCGGCCAATGACAGCCTTGTCGCCAGCGACCAGAATCGGCCGTTCGATGAGTTTGGGGTGAGCGGCCATGGCGGCGATCAGTTGCTCGTCGCTCAGGCTCGGGTCGGCCAGATTGAGTTGCTTGTAATCGTCCTCGCCGGTACGCAGCAGTTGCCGGGCGCCGATGCCCAGCTTGCCGAGCAAGTCGCGCACACGGTCGGCGTCGGGCGGGGTTTCCAGGTACAGGACGATGTCCGGCGTCAGGCCGCGGGCCTGAAGCAGTTCCAGCGCGCCGCGGGACTTGCTGCAGCGCGGGTTGTGATACAGCGTCAGATCGGTCATTTGCACGTCGCATCTTGTGTGGGGTGGCGTATTCTAACCAGCGATGGCACTGTCCGACATATCGAATGGTCAATAGTCGTGGCTTGGGTATAAGTAATTGCAGGTTGAACGGGGCGAGGAAACAAGCAAATGGCAAGGCGATTAACAGCAGCGGTAATACTTTTCGGCAGTTTGCTGCTCAGCGGATGTGGCGTGGACCTGGGCAATGATCAGAATGGCCAGAAGGTCGCCAGCGAGCGCATCAAGGGGCACTGGCTGGTGGTCAACTACTGGGCCGAATGGTGTGGCCCTTGCCGTACCGAGGTTCCGGAGTTCAATGCATTGTCCGAGCAGCTCAAGGACCAGAAAGTCACCGTGCTGGGCGTCAACTTCGACAACCTGCAGGGCGACGAACTGAAAAGCGCTGCCAATGCACTGGGCATCAAATTCACCGTGCTCGCCCAGGACCCGGCCGAGCAATACAGCCTGCCGCCCTCCGAGGCACTGCCGGTGACCTACATCATCGACGACAAGGGCAAGATGCGCGAACAACTGCTCGGCGAACAATCAGCCGCGACCGTGATCCAGAAGCTCAAGACACTGCGTGGCGAGGGCTGATCGAATCGATTTTCGACGCTTGGCGTAGCAACGAGGACGCGGAGCGTCCAGAA
>NZ_AWQP01000053.1:0-169928 GCF_000972175.1 Pseudomonas syringae pv. coryli str. NCPPB 4273
TCTTTTTTTTTTTAATGATCCGGCGACCACCGAGATCTACACTCTTTCCCTACACGACGCTCTTCCGATCTGAATTCGGGCCGGAAACGGAGCCAGGGGCTTTGGTCACTTTGGCCCCATCAAAGTGACTCGCCGAGGGGCGAAAAGGTGACCTGAGCCGAACCTCAATCCACCTGACATCGCAGAACCCCCGTGTGACGCGGAGCGTCACGAACTGCATTCCCACGCGGAGCATGGGAACGAGAGTCAACCGCCCAACTTTTTGGGGTCAGGTCACCAGCGTGGGAACGCCGTTCTGAATGCTCTGCGTCCGCAATAGTCGGCTGTTCAAGTAACTCCCCGATAATAATTACAAAAAGAGGTGCCCCAGATGGCCGCCAACATAGAAGAAAGCCGCTCCGCCCGATTTGCCTTGCGCTGTGCTGCGTGGGCTGAACGCTGGTTTCCCGATTCATGGGTATTTGCCGCACTGGCAGTGGTCATCGTCACGCTGGCGACACTGGCGATCGGCGCACGCCCTGCCGAGGCTGCCAAGGCGTTCGGTGACGGGTTCTGGAGCCTGATTCCGTTCACCATGCAGATGGCCTTCGTGGTCATCGGCGGTTACGTGGTCGCCAGTTCACCGCCTGCGGTGCGCCTGATCGACCGCCTGGCAAGGGTGCCGCGCAACGGCCGTTCGGCGGTGGCCTGGGTGGCGCTGATTTCCATGCTCGCCTCGCTGCTCAACTGGGGCCTGTCGCTGGTGTTCGGCGGCCTGTTGGTGCGTGCCCTCGCCCGCCGCACTGACCTGCGCATGGATTACCGCGCAGCCGGCGCCGCCGCCTATCTGGGCCTGGGTGCAGTCTGGGCGCTGGGGCTGTCGTCTTCGGCCGCGCAATTGCAGGCCAACCCGGCCAGTCTGCCGCCGTCGATCCTGGCGATCACAGGCGTGATCCCGTTCACCGAAACCATCTTTCTCTGGCAATCCGGGGTCATGCTCGCCGCGCTGGTGGTCATCTCACTGATCGTTGCCTACGCCACCGCGCCAGGCCCGAACAGCGCCCGCGACGCCAAGGCCTGCGGTGTCGACCCGGCCTTCAACCTGCCGCCACTGCCGCCCCGCACACGGCCCGGGGAATGGCTGGAATACAGCCCGCTGCTGATCATCCTCATGGTGCTGCTGGGGGTTGGCTGGCTGTTCAACGAGTTTTCGAGCAAACCGGCGATCACGGCGATTTCCGGGCTCAACACCTACAACTTCCTGTTCATCATGCTCGGTGCCCTGCTGCACTGGCGGCCGCGCAGTTTTCTCGACGCCGTCGCGCGGGCGGTGCCCACCACCACTGGCGTGCTGATTCAATTCCCTCTGTACGGTTCGATCGCCGCGCTACTGACCACGGTCAAGGGCGGCGATGCGCAAACCCTGGCGCATTACATCTCGACGTTCTTCACCAGCATTGCCTCCCACGACACTTACGCGATTCTGATGGGGGTCTATTCGGCCATATTGGGCTTTTTCATTCCGTCAGGCGGCGGCAAGTGGATCATCGAAGCACCCTACGTGATGCAAGTTGCCAACGATCTGCAGTATCACCTCGGCTGGGCAGTACAGATCTACAACGCAGCCGAAGCCCTGCCCAACCTGATAAACCCGTTCTACATGCTGCCGCTGCTGGGTGTACTGGGCCTGAAGGCGCGTGACCTGATCGGCTTCTCGTTCGTGCAGCTGCTGGTGCACACGCCGCTGGTGCTGTTTCTGCTCTGGGCACTGGGCACCACGCTGGCCTATGTGCCGCCGGTAATGCCCTGAATGCTTACGCGTCGAACGCGTAGTCACGCTCGACCCGGCAGATTCGCGTGGTAAACGCCTGATACCAGTGCGCACGTCCCTGCTCGCGGACCTGGGCATGATCGGCCTGCTGCTTCCAGGCCAGAATCGCGGCTTCATCGCTCCAGTAGGACACGGTGATGCCCAGGCCGTCGTCACCGCGCGCCGACTCCACGCCCAGAAAACCTGGCTGTTGTCGGGCCAGGCTCACCATGCGCTGCGCCGCCTCGGCGTACGCCTGATCATCGTCAGGCGTACGCAACGAGGTGAACACCACGGCAAAGTAAGGCGTGGCAAACCGCGCGGCCATCACGATAAGTTGCTCAGGCAGGCGCGGACGAACGCGGCCACCACAGGAGGCGTCTGGCCCTGCAACGCAGCGCGCTCGGGCTGGAACAGTGTGGCGACGTAGAACGGGTGCCCCTGCAATTCCATACAGCGCACTTCGCCCTCGGGACCGCGCCCACTGACCTTCAGATGCTCGCCGAACAGCGCCGACTCCAGCTCGCGGCGCAGGCCGTAGCGGCAGTGATAGCGCTCGTCGATGTCGAGCCGGCCATAGGCGTGGGCAATCAGCGTGTCGGGTTGCAACTGAATCGCTGCCACCGATTCAACCAGCGAGCAACTGAGTGGCTCGATAATCACGTTTGCCGCGTCCGGCGCCGTTTCGCCATGCTCGGCGTCTGCCCAGCCCAGCTGGTTGCGGGCGTACTCGACCAACGCGTGCTGAAAGCCGCCGCACGTCCCCAGAAACGGCACCCGATGCTCGCGAGCGAAACGAATGGCCGTCAACGCGCCCTGCATGTCCCGATACGGGCTGGCCGGAACGCACCACAGGCCGTCGAATTCGGCGAGTTGCGCACCGCTGCCAATCAGCGGCGTCGGCAACCATTCGAAACCGACCGGCACCTGCACGACCTCCGCGGCTCTCTGCAAGGCCAATGGAATGGCCTGATGCGCAGGGACATCCGCACTGAAGTCCCCTACCAGACCGATCCGTATCCCGTTGCGCGTGTTATCTGCTTTGCCCATGCCCTGCTCCCTGTTTGATGTCGTACAGCCCGGGCGGACTATAAACAGGCAGCAAAACCAGCAGAATGGGCGTTACAGCAATGCCTCGCGTGCAAGCGTGCACGGTTGCTCATTCAGTCACAGGCGTCAGCACCGGCTGCCCGGCGAAAAACGCCAGCAGGTTATCGTTGACCATTTGCACACTGTCTCTCGAAGCCTCGGGGGACAGGCCTGCCACGTGCGGTGTCAGCACCACATTGTCCAGCGTCTTGAGCACATCCGGCACAGTCGGTTCATCGTCGAACACGTCCAGCGCGGCCCCGGCAATCTGCTCATGCTGCAGTGCACTGACCAACGCCTGGGTATCCACCACGCTGGCGCGGGCAATGTTGACCAAAAACCCGTCAGGGCCCAGCGCCTCAAGCACCCGAGTGTCGATCAGATGCTGCGTGCCGCTGCCACCGGGCGTGGCGATGACCAGAAAATCCGATGCGGCCGCCAGCGCCTGCGCTGTCGCATGCCAGGTGTAATCGCAGTCGCTACGCGGCTTGCGGTTGTGGTAACCGATGGCAATATCGAAGGCGGCTGCACGCTTGGCAATCGCCAGCCCTACCGCCCCCAGCCCGACGATCCCCAGACGCTTGCCGGCCAGCGACGGGCGCACCACCTTGCGCCATTCACTGCGTCGCACCGAGGCATCGGCCTGTGGAATGTCGCGTACCAAAGACAGCAGCAACGCCAGCGTATGATCGGCCACCGTGGCGGCGTTGACGCCTGCACCATTGGTCACGACGATGCCCCGTGCCTGCGCGGCAGGCAGATCGACCTTCTCGTAGCCGGCGCCGCTTACGCAAATGATGCGCAGCTGCGGCAGTGCATCCATTTCCTCGGCGAAAAATCCCAGCGGCCCGCGTGTCACCACTGCGCTGATGCTCGGCCCGTGCGTGGCAATCGCCTCGGCGCGCAGTTCGGCCGTCGGGGCGCGAATCAACTGATAACCGCTGCTTTCAAGAATCGGCAAATACGTGTCCAGGTTTTCCACCAGCACCAATACCGTTGTCATGCGCGCTCCCGTTCGATCAGCAAAACGCTGACCTTAACGCGACTCGACGCGCTTGTGCAGCGTCGCTGGCGCCGGAACTGAAAAAAGCCTTCCCGAATACGCCGGGCGTTCATAAAGTGGACGCATTTGCCGGACAGACTAATGCGCAAGCTGACCCGGCAATCACCCTGGTGCGCTATCGTTGCGTGCAGTGACGCGCCCAGCGCCGCTATGATCTGGCGCGCAGGCTGCTCATAAAAACAGGCTTTCTCAAAAAACAAGGAAACACCCGCCCATGCAAGGACTTCCCACCACCCTGTTGAAAAAGACCCTATTGGCTGCGGCTGTCATGTCGGGCCTGATGCTGTCGTCAGGCATGGCAGCGGCGGCGGACGCCCCAGGCAAGGTGCTGAGCGAGAAATACGGCCTGCCCTGGCCGGCCGTGATCGCCCATCGCGGTGCTTCGTTCGATGCGCCGGAAGAAACCATCCCGGCCTACACCCTGGCGCGGGACTTGGGCGCGGACTACCTGGAAATGGACATCCAGCGAACCAAGGACAACGTGCTGATAGCGCTGCACGATGACGTGCTGGAACGCACTACCAACATTGCTCAAGTGTTCCCGACACGGGTGAAAGACCCGGTCAGCACCTTCACTCTGGCGGAGCTCAAGCAACTGGACGCCGGTTCGTGGTTCAACAAGGCTTACCCGGACAGGGCCCGCGACAGTTACAACGGGCTGCAGATCCTGACGCTGGATGAGGTCATCGACATCGCCGAGGGCGGCGCCAACAAGCCGGGGCTGTACATCGAGACCAAGGTGCCGAACAAGTTTCCCGGCGTCGAAGCCGACCTGAAAAAACTGCTGGCCAAACGCGGCTGGCTCGAACAGCGCCCTGCGGCAGCGCCCGGCCATGTCAACGTCGCGCACATGCCAGGACGCGTGGTCCTGCAGACGTTCGAGAAGCAAAGCCTGGAACTGTTGCAGAAAGAAATGCCGAAAGTGCCCAAGGTCATGCTGCTGTGGATTGGCGAAGGCTCGATAGAGCCCAAATCCAGCGTCGCGTTCAAGGACTCGGGGGCCAAGGACAAGGCCAGCTATTACGCGACCCAGGAAGTCAAATCAGCGCAAGAGTTCCAGCAGTGGATTAACTGGGCCAAGGCCCACGGCGCCATCGGCACCGGCCCTTCGTCGCAACTGGCCAAGGGTGGCGACCAGAGCTACATGGACCTGGTCAAACCCTGGATGAACAACCTGACCCACGAGAAAGGCATGGTGATCCACCCGTACACGGTGGACGACGCAGAGGACTTCAAGCGGATCAGCCATGATGGCGCGGACGGCTTCTTCACCAACCGCACCGCCGAACTGTTGAAGTTCTACGGGCGGCCGGCAAAAGAAAGCATTGAAACGATTCTGAAGCGTAACGGCTACTGATCCAGCGGCTGGCCGCATCCTGCGATGCGGCCAGTCAATCAGAAATCGATAGTGCCCGACAGCTTGAGGGTACGTGGCTCGCCCTGAGTCAGGTAACCGCCATTGGCTGATGCCCAATAATCCTTGTTCATCAGGTTCTCGACGTTGGCACGCAGGGTCACGTCCTTCTGCGCAACGTTGAAGGTGTAGCGTGCGCCCAGGTCGAAGCGGTTCCAGGTCGGGATGCTCAGGTTGTTGGCAGCATCGACATATTGCCCGCCGGTGCGCAGCATGCGCGCATTGATGGCCGCGCCTTCGATCCCCGGAATATCCCAATCGGCACCCGCGTTGAACTGGAAGGTCGGCACACCCACGGCGCGATTGCCGTCGTTGCTGCCGCCGGACGTACCGCTCACCTCGGTGTCCATCAGGGTCAGACCGGCCAGCAGACGCAAGCCGCTGACAGGCTGGCCAAAGACGTTCATCTCCACGCCGCGGTTACGCTGCTGACCGTCACGGACATAACGCGACCCGGTGCCTTCCAGAACCTGGTAACCGTCAGCCGGTTGCTCGATGCGATACACGCCCAGGCTCGCGCCGAACGTGCCCATGTCCAGCTTGACGCCCGCTTCCACCTGTTTCGAACGCGACGGCGCAAAAACTTCGCCAGGGTTGATGGTGACTGTATTTGGAGCCGTTGGACCTTGCGCGAGACCTTCGATGCGGTTGGCGTAGAACGACACATATTGCCAGGGCTTGAATACCACCCCGTAGACCGGCGTGGTGATCGCTTCGTCGTACAGCGCATTGCGCGGGCCGCTGCCGTATTCATACCCCTGAACACGCAGTTGCTGGCGGCGCAGGCCTGCGGTCAGCAACAGGCGATCATCGAAAAAGCCCAGCGTGTCGGAGAGCGCGACGCTGCGCATGCGGCTCTTGCCGACAATGCCGGGATCATTCAGATCGCCTGCGGTGAAACTGTCGAGTGCCGGGCGCTCTTGGGAGACGGGGTCGTAAAGGTTGTTGCTGGAGGTGCCGCCGAACAGATACGCACTGCGCTGTTCGGTCCAGATACCGGACAGCCCGAAGTTGACCTTGTGACTGACCGCGCCGGTCTGCAGCTTGCCATTGATGCCGGCCATGGCCGTCTTGTTATCTTCGTCATGCGGGATGAAAGATGGTGCGGCCGTGGTATTGCCTGCGGCGTCGTGGACGGTTGGCGAGCCATATACGCCGACCTCGCGGGTGTGCTTGGCGCCTACTGCGGCGTACAGCGTCCAGTCTTCGTTGAGGTCGTACTCGGCACGGCTCATGCCGAAAGTGTCTTCCGTTTCGGTCCAGGTCCAGTTCGGCGCGTAATTGGTATCCGAGTCCGGGGCATGCGGCACGCTGGTCAGGGCGCTGTCGACAAACACCGTGTTGCGGCTCTGGTTGATACGCTGCTTCTGGTAGGCGAAATCGCCGGACAGACGGAAGTTGTCACCTCGGTAATCAAGCCCCAGCGCGAACAGCTTGCTGCGATGCTCTTCGTCCTCGACGCCGGTCTCGCCTTCGCGCTGCGACAGGTTGAGACGCGCGCCGAAGCGATTGCCCTCGCCAAAGCGCTGCCCCAGGTCGAGATGCTCGCCGACCCGGCCGTCGCTGCTGATGTCGGTGGTGAAACGACGCGTCGGCGTATCCTGCGCGCGCTTGGGCTGCAGGTTCACGCCGCCGCCAATCCCGGAACCGGTCGGCGTCACACCGTTGATGAAGGCGTTGGGGCCCTTGAACACTTCAACGCGCTCCAGCGCATCGGTCGATATGATCTGGCGTGGCAGTACGCCGTAAAGGCCGTTGTAGGAAATATCGTCGGTGGTCAGCTTGAGGCCGCGAATGACGAAGATATGCGAAGCGTTGGCATAACCACTCGACTGACGCACCGATGCATCATTGAGCAATACGTCGCCGACGGTTTCGGCCTGCTGGTCCTCGATCAACTGTTCGGTGTAACTGCTCATGGTGAACGGCACGTCCATGATGTCGGCATTGCCCAGAACGCCCAGTTGCCCACCGCGCGCCACCTGCCCACCGGCATAAACCGGCGGTAGCGCGTGAGGGTCGGCCTTGTCGGCACTGATGTCGGTCTCGCCCAGCACCACAGGGCCGTCCTGCCGAGTGGCAGCCTCTGCAGCGGCCCAGGCCGGAGATCCAATGGAACAGCAAAACGCGAGCAACGTAAGGCGCATCGGGAACGATGGGGAGTTCATCAGTAGGTCCTGAAGACAAGTTGAACGAGATCGGAAGCAACCGTCCTGGACATCACCGATCGGGTGGATGCGAAAGGATATCAGATGTTACTGGTAATGCTTATCATTTGTTTACGTAGGAAAAATGACAATCGCGTAACTCCACGCGGTTCGTTTCCGTGCCCGGCGTGAAAATCAGCGCGCATGGCGGCCCGTGGCGTTCCGCAATGCTTTGAAACAGGTTGGCGACAGCCACAGGAGGGCCACTGTCGTGTAAGCTCACAGGCTATTGGTTTTCCCATCGAGAGGCCTATGCCGTCCACTTTCCGACGCTCGACCCTGGCAGCACTTCGTGGTTTTGCCTTGCAGAGCGATGCAATCTCCATTGTTCCTTCTGCCGCCGACTATCGACGCTGCCTGCTGGAAAAGATCGCTTCGGCCACCCGGCGCATCTATATCATTGCGCTGTACCTGCAACAGGATGAAGCCGGCCAGGAGATTCTCGACGCGCTGTACGCCGCCAAATCCGCGAGGCCGGAGCTGGATGTGGTGGTGCTGGTCGACTGGTTCCGCGCGCAACGCGGCCTGATCGGTGCCGGACGCCAGCCCGGCAACTCGACCTGGTATCAGGCGCAGAACCTCGAATACGATGAAGAAGTGCCAATCTACGGCGTGCCGGTGCAGACCCGCGAACTGTTCGGCGTGCTGCACCTCAAGGGCAGTGTGATCGACGACTGCGTGATCTACAGCGGCGCGAGCATCAACAACGTCTACCTGCACAAGCTCGACAAATACCGTCTGGACCGTTATCACCTGATCGAAAACGCGGCACTGGCCGACGCCTTTCAGAATCTGGTGCAGCGGGAAATACTCTCCTCGCCGGCCGTGCACCGCCTCGATCTGCAATCGCCGCCCAGCTCGCGCAGTTTACGCAGCGAGATCCGCGCGTTTCGTGGCGACCTGAAACGCGCTGCTTACGACACCTCGGCGGGCGAAAAGGAAAACGGCGAGATGCGCGTGATTCCGCTGCTCGGCGTCGGCCCGCGCAACAATCTCAACCGCGCCATCTGCGATCTGATCGCGTCGAGCAAGATCCAGCTGACCATCTGCACGCCGTATTTCAACCTGCCGGTGGCGGTCACTCGCGAGATCAATCGGGCCCTCAAGCGCGGCGTGCAGGTCGACATCATCATTGGCGACAAGACCGCCAACGACTTTTTCATCGATCCGGATGAGCCGTTCAAGGTGATCTCGGCCCTGCCCTATCTCTATGAAATCAGCCTGCGGCGCTTTGCCCACAAGCACCAGAAGGCAATCGCCCAGCACCGCCTCAATGTGCACCTGTGGAAACACGGCGATAACACCTTCCACCTCAAGGGCATCTGGGTCGACCAGCGCTATACCCTGCTAACCGGTAACAACCTGAACCCTCGCGCCTTCAACCTGGACCTGGAAAACGCCTTGCTGATCGACGATCCGAAGGGTCAGTGGAGCGCGCCACGGGAAGCGGAAATCGCGCATTTGATGCGCAACACGCAGCGCGTCAACCAGTATGACGAACTCGACACCCTAGCCAACTACCCCGAAGGCGTGCGCAAGTTTCTCAAGCGTGTCAGCCGCGTGCGGGTCGAGCGACTGCTGTACCGGATTCTCTAAGCTCCAGTGTGCAGCCGGCATGTCAGCTATTGCTTGGCGTGCCGGCCACGTATCCCCTTGCAAAACCCGGACAGTGGCCTTGCTTCAAGGCCGTTTCGCACCCAGTTGTTTCCACATCTTCTGCGTGATCTTGCGCCGGTTGCTGTAACCGGCCCACGGGTCGTCCTTGAGCCGCTTCAAGCGCTGCTCAAGGTTGGTGATGTCCCACTGTGCCGACGACTTCAGCCCCGCCAGCTCATCCAGCGCAATCGGCACCGAGACCGGCAACCCGGGCCGGGCGCGTACCGAATAGGCGGTCACCGTGCTGCCGCCGCGGCTGTTGCGCAGGTAATCGATGAAGATTTTTCCGACGCGGTTTTTCGGCCCCATGGTGGCGGTGAAGCGCTCCGGCAACTGACGACTGGCAAACTCGGCGATGGCCTTGGCGAACGCCTTCACGGTGTCCCAGTCTGCCTGCCGCGCCAGCGGCACGATGATGTGCATGCCCTTGCCCCCGCTGGTCTTGAGGAAAGCCTCCAGACCCAGCTCTTCCAGCACGGCGAGCACCATTTGCGTGGCCTCGATCATGCTGCGCCAGGGCAGTGCCGGATCGGGATCAAGGTCCAGCACGAAATGGTCCGGCGTTTCGATCCTGTCACGCGTCGCGCCCCAGGTATGCAGCTCGATGGCGCCCATTTGCGCAGCACCGACCAGCGCCTGCACCGAATCTATTTCCATCAGCGCGGCATGCCCGGGGTCCAGGGCACGGTCCAGTTGCCTGATGTGCGGGATCGCCAGATGCTCGGCATGCTTCTGGAAAAACTGCTCACCGTCGATGCCCTCCGGACAGCGCAGCAGTGCCACGGGACGCTTGTTCAGGTAGGGCAGAATCCAGTCGGCGATGGACTGGTAAAACTGTGCAAGTTCGATCTTGCTGGTGCCCGTCTTGCTGTCGATGACGCGGTCCGGATGACTGATGCCGGTGCCCGCCACATCAACTTTCCCCTGCGCGGCCTTTTTGCGCGCCTTGGGTACTGCCGTTGTGGTTGGGGTGTCGCTGGCCACGTTGGCAGGCTGTGCGTCTTCACGCACCACATCCTTGGCGGGCTTGTCGCTGCGCAGTCCGACAAAGGCGGCCTGGCGCACGATGCCTTCGCGGGTCCACTGGGCGAATTCGGCTTCGCAGACCAGTTGCGGTTCCACCCACTGCACGCCACGGGCCTGTGACGCGGAGAGCTTTTTGGCCAGCGGTGAATCCTTGCGCTGCAACTTCTTCAGCTGTTTATACAGTTGCTCAAGGGTCACTTCAGTGAACCCGGTGCCGACCCGCCCGGCGTAGACCAGCCCGTCCTCACCGGCATTGACCGCAAGCAACAGGGCACCGAACGCCGATCGACTGCCCTGCGGCGCCGTGTAGCCGACGACCACGAATTCCTGTCGCAAGCGGCATTTGAGCTTGATCCAGTCGGCATTGCGCTTGCTGACGTACGCACTGCCGGCACGCTTGCCGATCACCCCTTCCAGGCCCATTGCCGCAGCACTCGCGACAATGTCCTGATGGCCCGCCTGAAAGGCATCCGAATAACGCAACAAGCGGCTTTTTTGCGCGTCGAGAACGTGTTTCAAGGCGTCACGACGCTGCTCAAGCGGCACTTCGCGCAGGTCCTCCGCGCTCAAAAACGGCATGTCGAACAGGTAATACAGAATGTCCTTGCTGTTCCCCGCGTCAAAAGCATTCTGCAGGCCCTGGAAATCAGGCAGCCCCTGCTCATCGAGAACCACCACTTCGCCGTCGAACCAACTGTCGCGCAGCTTCATGCCCTTGAGCGCCTTGACCAGCTCCGGCAGCCGCTCGGTCCAGTCATGCCCGTTACGAGTGAACAGACGCACGTCATCGCCCTCAATGCGGGTCAGCATGCGGTAGCCGTCGAATTTGATTTCATACAGCCAGTCTCCGGCTGGCGGCGCCTCCACCAGCGTCGCCAGTTGCGGCGAAAGCGTGTCCGGGAAAGCCGCTTTCACTTTCCTGCGCGTCGGTTTTGCCGCTGGCGTCGGCGCTTTTGATTTTGATGTGGCGGCCTTGGCTTTTCCGTTTGCAGCACTGCCCGTGGACTTTTTCGGACTACTGCGCTCTTCGCCCACATGAGCACCACTGATCACGCTTTGCGGCTGCTCCTGGGTAATGTCGTATTCGGCAGCAGGTCGCGCGATGTCATCCTTTTCCTTGATCAGCAGCCACTGTTCCTTGCTGCCGCTGCCCTTGAGGCGGGTACGCACCAGTGCCCAGTCACCGCTGAGTTTCTCGCCGACCAGGGTGAACTTGAGCTTGCCCTCCTCGTAGGTCTTTTGCGGATCGCCGTGCGGCTGCCAGACACCGCGGTCCCAGACGATCACATCACCGCCACCGTACTGACCCTGCGGGATACTGCCCTCGAAGCCGGCGTAGTCCAGCGGATGGTCTTCGACATGCACTGCCAGACGCTTTTGCGTAGGGTCCAGGCTCGGGCCTTTGGGCACGGCCCAGCTCTTGAGCGTGCCATCCAGCTCCAGTCGAAAGTCGTAGTGCAGGTTACGTGCGTCATGCTTCTGGATCACGAAACCGAGCGCACCGGGCTGCGATTTGCCTTTGCCCTTGCGTTTGCTTTCCGCAGGCTCGGAGGTGATGGCGAAATTGCGCTTGCGGTTGTATTCACTGGCGGGCTTGGCCATCACCGGTCACTCCGTAGGGCTCAAGAGGCTTTGCTGGTTTTCTTGCGCGCGGCGGGCCGCTTGGGCCTGGGGCTGTCCTTGTCGGCCGGTTTTTCCTTCGCCGCAGGCTTGCTCGCCTTGCCTTTACTGGCACCGCCCTTGCCCGCCAGACTGCGCCGCAGCAGGTCGGTGAGGTCGATGACATCGGCACTCTTGCGCTCTTCATCGGCCGGATCGGTCTCGACATCCTCGATTTCGCCTTCGTCTGCCTTGGTCTTGACCAGGTGCATGATCTTGTCCTGAAAGGTGTCGCGATACAGCTCAGGCTGCCAGTCAGCGCTCATGTCCTTGACCAGGCGCTTGGCCATGTCACGTTCGCTCTTGTTCAACTTGGCGTCGGTCACCGCATCGCTCAGTTCCAGTGCATCCAGCTCACGCACGTCGGCAGGCCAGCGCAGGATCACCATCACCAGCGCCGATTCCAGTGGCATGACCGCTGCCAGGTGCTCGCGGGTATGCAGCACGACATTGGCCAGCGCGACCTTTTTGGTGTCGACCAGGGTTTCGCGCAACAACGCATAGACTTTCTCGCCGCGCTTGTCGGGGGTCAGGAAATAAGGCGTGTCGATGTTCTGCAAGGGGATCTGCTGGCTGTCGACGAAGGCGAATATGTCGATGGTCTGCGTCGATTTGGGGTGCGCAGAACGAATTTCCTCCTCGCTGAGCACCACGTAGCGATCCTTCTCGTACGCCACGCCCTTGACGATGTTTTCGCTGGTGACTTCCTTGCCGGTGACCTTGTTGATTCGCTTGTAGCCGACCGGGTCCATGCTGCGTTTGTCGAGCCAGTCGAAGTCGACACTGGTCGACGTTGTCGCAGAAACCAGCGCGACCGGTATATGCACCAGCCCGAAGCTGATTGCGCCCTTCCAGATTGCCCTTGCCATGGTCTGACTCCTGTTGGTCCTGGAAAGGTGACCGGACCGGTCGGAGAAAAGTTTCGGCAGCCTGACGAGCGCCGGGAAACCTGCCGCGCTGGAAACGTTTTTTAGCTCGACAGCAGACTTTCAGCGCGTCGGCGCTTAGCAGGCACTTTATTGATGGGGTCTCTGCCACCGTCAAAAGCCCTGTATTCAAAGGCTTGGCGCAGAGGTGTTCACAGGGTCGCGAGAGCTATATGCATTTAGAGTCTAAAAATATGGTTTAACGTTCTTTTGCGGAATAAAAAAGACGTTCTATAAATGGCCCCACCCCGAACGCTGTTGGTGAGGTGTCTGCCAACCGACAGCGGGTCCCGTCAGCTTTCACCCGGCTGATTACTTCCAAGGATTTGTCATGAACGTTTTCTGGTTTCTTCCGACTCACGGCGACGGCCATTATCTGGGCACGACAAAGGGCGCACGTCCCGTCACCCTCAATTATTTGAAACAGGTGGCGCAGGCCGCCGATGACCTGGGTTATTACGGCGTATTGATCCCTACCGGTCGCTCCTGCGAAGACTCATGGGTCATCGCCTCGGCGCTGGTGCCGCTGACCGAGCGCCTGAGGTATCTGGTGGCGATCCGTCCGGGGATTATCTCGCCGACCGTCTCGGCACGCATGGCAGCCACGCTGGATCGCCTGTCCGGCGGCCGGCTGCTGATCAACGTGGTGACCGGTGGCGACCCGGACGAAAACCGTGGCGATGGCAGCTTTCTCGACCACAGCGAGCGTTATGAAGTCACCGACGAATTTCTGAAAATCTGGCGTCGCGTCCTGCAGGGCGAGGCGGTCGACTTCGAAGGCAAGCACTTGCGCGTGCAGAATGCCAAAGCGCTTTACCCGCCGATTCAAAAACCCTACCCGCCGCTGTATTTCGGTGGTTCCTCCGACGCGGCGCATGACCTTGCGGCCGATCAGGTGGACGTGTACCTGACCTGGGGCGAGCCTCCGGCAGCCGTGGCGCAAAAGCTCGCCGATGTGCGTGAACGCGCCGCGCGCAAGGGACGTACCGTGAAGTTCGGCATTCGCCTGCACGTGATCGTGCGCGAAACCAGCGAAGAAGCCTGGAAAGCCGCCAGCACGCTGATCGAACACATCAGTGATGACACCATTGCTGCGGCACAGAAGTCCTTTTCGCGCTTTGATTCCGAAGGCCAGCGGCGCATGGCGGCACTGCATGACGGGCGCCGCGACAACCTGGAGATCGCGCCCAACCTGTGGGCCGGTGTCGGCCTGGTACGCGGCGGTGCAGGCACGGCGCTGGTCGGCAATCCCGAAGAAGTCGCAGCACGCATCAAGGAATACGCTGACCTGGGCATCGAGAGCTTCATTTTCTCGGGTTACCCGCATCTTGAAGAAGCTTACCGCTTTGCCGAACTGGTCTTCCCGCTGCTGCCTGAGCCTTACGCCAGCCTCGCCGGGCGCGGCATCACCAACCTGACGGGCCCGTTCGGCGAAATGATCGCCAACGATCTGCCCCCGCAGGCCAAGTGATGTCCGGACAACTGCTGACCTTACCGCACTCGCCTGCGCTGGCCACCTCGATCAGGGCCACTGCGCAGGTGTTCGAAGACCCCAAGTCCCGAGCCTTGCTCGCTCACGTGCGCCAGGTTGCGCCCAGCGATGCCAGCGTGCTGATTATTGGCGAGACCGGCACCGGCAAGGAACTGGTTGCTCGCCACGTCCACGAACTGAGCGCCCGCCGCGACAAACCGTTCGTGGCGGTCAACTGCGGCGCGTTCTCCGAGAACCTGATCGAGGCTGAATTGTTCGGCCACGAAAAAGGCGCGTTTACCGGAGCGATCAGCGCCAAGGCGGGCTGGTTCGAAGAGGCCAACGGCGGCACGCTGTTTCTCGATGAGATCGGCGACCTGCCCATGTCGCTGCAGGTCAAATTGCTGCGCGTGCTTCAGGAGCGTGAAGTGGTGCGTCTGGGCTCGCGCAAGAGCGTGCCCATTGATGTGAGGGTCCTCGCAGCCACCAACGTGCAGCTGGAAAAGGCCATCAACGCCGGGCATTTCCGCGAGGACCTTTACTACCGGCTCGACGTGGTCAATCTGGAATTGAGCCCGCTGCGCGACCGGCCGGGCGACATCCTGCCCCTGGCCCGGCATTTCATAGAGGTCTACAGCCAGCGGCTGCGGCATGGTCCGGTACGGATCAGCCCAGAAGCCGAGCACAAGCTCAAGACCTACAGCTGGCCGGGGAATATTCGCGAGCTGGAAAACGTCATCCATCACACCCTGCTGGTGTGCCGTGAAGGCGTCATTCAGCGTGATGACCTGCGCATGTCCAACCTTAGAATCGAGCGCCAGGATGAACAGAACCCGCCTGACGAATCAGCCGAGCAACTGCTCAACCGGGCGTTTCAAAAGCTCTTTGAAGAACAGGCCGGTGCCTTGCACGAGAAGGTCGAGGATACTTTGCTCAGAACCGCCTATCGCTTCTGCCACCACAACCAGGTGCACACAGCCAGCCTGCTGGGCCTGACCCGCAACGTCACGCGCACACGCTTGATCAAGATTGGCGAATTGGCGGTCAACAAGCGCAGACCGGGTGAAAACGTCCAGGGCGACCGCATGCTGCACCTGTCGGTGTGAAGGCTCAGACCGATGACGCAGAGCGTCACGAACGGCATTCCCACGCTGGAGCGTGAGGAACGATCGCTGTCCGGAAGAACACCATCGTGCCCATGCTCCGCGGCGCTGCGCTGCGCCAAGAGCTGACGCAGAGCGTCATGAACGGCATTCCCACGCTGGAGCGTGAGGAACGATAGCTGTCCGGAAGAACACCATCGTGCCCATGCTCCGCGGCGCTGCGCCAAGAGCTGACGCAGAGCTTCACGAACGGCATTCCCACGCTGGAGCGTGAGGAACGATCGCTGTCCGGGAGAACACTATCGTGCCCATGCTCCGCGTGGGTATGCGTTTCCGGACGCTCTGCGTCCTCTTCTGAGCACGCGGCGCCTTACGACAAACGCATCGCCAGCGCCTTGGCCTGGATCGCTACATCGGTCACTGCGGTGCTTTCCCACCACATGCCGCGCAGTGGCGGGCCCATGGCGAACAGGCGTGCCGAGTACTGACCGTGTGCGTCGAGCACTGCGCCAGCGGCGTCGGCGGCGATGCCGAGTGCCAGCGGGCCGGGCTGGATCAGCCCGCGTGCCAGCAACTGCCGGGGCAACGGGCGATCCACGCGCCGCCAGTCGTATTCAATGCCGGTGGAGTTGATCAACGCATCACCCGTGATCTGCGTCGGCTGACTCTCACCGCGCCGGCGCACACTGATCTGTACCTGACCTGACGGCAGACTGGCCACGCCCTGCAACGAGGCCGCGTCAATACTCAACCGCCCTTGCCTGATCAGCCGCGCCAGCAGCGCAGCGCTCGGTGGCGGGGAGCGATGGTGGTGACTTTCCCACCAAGGCCGTACATGACGGACGAACTGGCGGCGCTGCTGATCGCTGGCCTGATTCCACAGCCTGCCCACATTGGCGCGCACGGTGTCCAGCGGTGCCTGCCAGTCAATCCCGCTCTCGATGGCCAGCTCGCACTGTTCACGCACTTTGCGCACCAGTTGCCGAGTACTGCGGATACTCGGGTCCTGAGCGAGAAAATCAGACCATTCCGGCGGCTGACGCCGAACATGCGGCAGCAGGCCGTGCCGGGAAAAGATCTGGATGGGCCCACGATGCCCGGCCGTTTCCAGCGAGACCAGCGCATCGACCATGGTCAGCCCAGAGCCGATGATCAGCACCCTCGACTGCGGATCGAGCTTTCTCATCACCGCCACATCCCAGGGGTCCAGGGCTGCCGTGTTCAGCTCGTTCGAATCACGTCGCGGGGTGCGTGACGCCGCGTACATACCGGTCGCCAGCACGGCGCGGCTGCCGCGCAGCATGCGACCGTCAGCCAGCGAGACACTGACGCCACCGTCATGGACCTGCAGGTCCACTGCCTCGCCGGGCACATGCACGGCGGTCGAGCCAAAGGCTTCGCCAGCGCTTCGGGCTTCACGCAGCCGCTGCTGGACGTAAAGCCCGAACACCCCGCGCGGCGGAAACAGTTCGGCGACCGGGACCCTCTGCTCAGCGGCTTCAGGCCAGCCACCAGCGGCCAGATAGTCAGTCAGCCATTGGGTAAGGTCATCCGGGTTATCCGGATCGACGCTCATCCGCGCAGCGTTGCCATTGAGCGTATGGCCCGGCTCCGTCGCACTGTAGGCCTCGCCCCTGCCGAGTTCGCTGCGGGTTTCGATGATCAGGATTCGGCGCCGGCCCGGTCTGCGCAGCAGTTGCGCCGCCAGCATGGTCCCGCTCAGACCGCCGCCGATGATCAGTATGTCAGCCGTCTGGTGGGAATCTTCGGTCATCGAACAGTGCCTCGGTCGGGTTGCGATAAAGAATCGGAAGGTCAGAGCACAACGTTACGCACGAAGCGCAGGGGCACATCGGCATCGTTGCAATAGCGGTGCGGCTGATTGCTGGGGAACATGAAGAACTCGCCCGCCCCTATCTGCTGGATGGCCGCAGGGTCGGCAAAGCGCAGCGTCAGATGCCCTTCGACGACGTAGACCTGTTCACTCCAGCCATCAGGATCGGCCTCCGAGACATAGGCGTCCCCGGGTTGCAGACAGAATTCCCACAACTCCACCTCACGCCGGGCAACGGCCCTGGCCAGCAGCACCGCCTTGCTGCCGGCGATCGTACCGGCCCAAGCCAGCTCGTTGATGCGGCTGTAATCGCGATTTTCGGGTGCCTGGATCAGGTCGCTGAACGCCACTTCCAGGGCTTCGGCCACGCGGTCCAGAGTCGCAAGGCTGACGTTTTTCTCGCCGACCTCGATAGCGACCAGCATGCGTCGGCTGACCCCGGACTTTTCCGCCAGCGCCGTCTGGCTGAGGTCCGCACTGTTGCGCAGACGCCGTACGTTCTGGCTGACGTGCTGCAGCACCGGAGGGCGCTGGGAATTTTCTTTGTGCATGCAGGTGCTCACATCAAACCGTTGCGCATTATACTGCCCAGCCCAAGGACACTGTCAGGGTGTTCAGCCTCACACAACGCGCATGGCAATTAACAGGATTCCGGAGCTGACATGAAGTCTATCAGCCGCATACCCCGCATCAGCAAGGCAGAAGCCGTACTGATTCTGATCACCATGCTCTGGGGAGGCACCTTTCTGCTGGTCCAGCATGCGATGACCGTCAGCGGGCCGATGTTCTTCGTCGGCCTGCGCTTTGCCGCCGCAGCGCTTATCGTAGCGCTGTTTTCAATGAACGTGCTGCGCGGTCTTACCTTTCTTGAGCTCAAGGCCGGCGCCTTCATCGGCATCGCGATCATGCTCGGTTATGGCCTGCAGACGATCGGACTGCAGACCATACCCAGCAGCCAGTCCGCGTTCATCACGGCGCTCTACGTACCCTGCGTACCATTGTTGCAATGGCTGGTACTGGGCCGGCGACCAGGGTTGATGCCGACACTGGGCATCATCCTCGCCTTCACCGGGCTGATGCTGGTAGCCGGGCCGCAGGGCGCTTCCCTGCAACTCAGTTCCGGCGAGATCGTGACGCTGATCAGCACAGTGGCCATCGCCGCCGAGATCATCATGATCAGTGCCTATGCCGGTGAGGTCGATGTGCGTCGAGTCACCGTGGTGCAACTGGCTACCGCATCGGCGCTGGCATTTCTGATGATCGTCCCGACCCAGGAACACTTGCCGGATTTTTCCTGGTTGCTGGTGCTCAGTGCTGTGGGCCTTGGGATCATGAGTGCGGCGATCCAGATCGCCATGAACTGGGCACAGAAAAGTGTTTCGCCGACCCGCGCCACGGTGATTTATGCCGGTGAACCGGTCTGGGCCGGCATTGTCGGAAGACTCGCCGGCGAGCGTTTGCCGGGCATCGCCCTGCTGGGCGCGGCACTGATTGTGGCCGGGGTGATCGTCAGCGAAATGAAGCGGCGTTCGGCGTCTGATGAACAGACCATTGTCGACGAAGAGGAAAATGAACAGGGCGTGCGCAAAGCTGAGTGAACAGCGGGCGTTGCCGGCCATGAAACACCTTGCTTCTTCAAAGCTATTTCAAATACATATCGCTGCATCAGAAGCAATTATTTACCGAATTAAAAAAGCAGACACTTTTTGTAGGAAATTTCGGAAACCGTCCCTTTGGTATCGGAGTGTCTGGCACGTATGATGCTTGACATTCCCCTGCAGATTAGAAGCCTATGTCCCTGATAGTTCTACTGCTTCTGCCTTTCATCGGCAGCTGTCTGGCGGCCTTTTTGCCGCACAACGCGCGTAACGCGGAATCGTTTCTGGCCGGTCTGATCGCCCTCATCGGCGCAGTGCAGATGGCGTTGTGGTTCCCGCAGATCGCCGACGGCGGCGTGATTCGTGAAGAGTATTTCTGGCTGCCAAGCCTGGGCATGAACTTCGTTCTGCGCATCGACGGCTTCGCCTGGCTGTTCTCGATGCTGGTGCTGGGCATCGGTGCGCTGGTTTCGCTGTACGCGCGTTATTACATGTCGCCGGACGATCCGGTGCCGCGCTTCTTTGCGTTTTTCCTGGCCTTCATGGGCGCCATGCTCGGACTGGTGATGTCCGGCAATCTGATTCAGATCGTGTTTTTCTGGGAGCTGACCAGCCT
Source organism: Pseudomonas syringae pv. coryli str. NCPPB 4273 (assembly GCF_000972175.1). Classification (NCBI taxonomy): domain Bacteria; kingdom Pseudomonadati; phylum Pseudomonadota; class Gammaproteobacteria; order Pseudomonadales; family Pseudomonadaceae; genus Pseudomonas; species Pseudomonas syringae pv. coryli. Next base: position 19,452 of record NZ_AWQP01000053.1, read on the forward strand.
GTTCTCGTTCCTGCTGATCGGCTACTGGCACCATCGGGCCGATGCCCGACGCGGCGCTTACATGGCGCTGATGGTCACCGGTGCGGGCGGTCTGGCGCTGCTGGCCGGCATGATGATCCTCGGCCATGTGGCCGGCAGTTACGACCTGGACCGTGTTCTGGCCTCCGGTGACGCGATTCGTGCGCACGCCCTGTACCCGGTGTTACTGACCCTGATTCTGATCGGCGCACTGACCAAAAGCGCCCAGTTCCCGTTCCATTTCTGGCTGCCGCACGCGATGGCCGCGCCCACGCCGGTGTCGGCGTATCTGCACTCGGCGACCATGGTCAAGGCCGGGGTGTTTCTCATGGCGCGGATGTGGCCGGCGCTGTCCGGCACCGAGCAATGGTTCTGGATCGTCAGTGGCGCGGGTGCCTGCACGCTGATTCTCGGCGCCTACGCAGCCATCTTCCAGAATGATCTCAAGGGCCTGCTGGCCTATTCGACCATCAGTCACCTGGGCCTGATCACCCTGCTGCTCGGCCTCAACAGCCCGCTGGCTGCGGTGGCTGCGGTGTTCCATATTCTCAACCACGCGACCTTCAAGGCGTCGCTGTTCATGGCCGCCGGCATCATCGACCACGAGAGCGGAACCCGCGATATCCGGCGTCTCAGTGGTCTGGTAAGGCTGCTGCCCTACACCGCGACACTGGCGATGGTCGCCAGCGCCTCGATGGCCGGCGTGCCGCTGCTCAACGGTTTTCTGTCCAAGGAAATGTTCTTTGCCGAAACCGTGTTCATTTCCGCCACTGCCTGGGTCGAGATTGCCCTGCCGGTGATCGCGACCATCGCCGGGATCTTCAGCGTTGCCTATTCGCTGCGCTTCACCGTTGATGTGTTTTTCGGTCCGGCGGCCAAGGATCTGCCGCACTTGCCCCACGAACCGCCGCGCTGGATGCGTGCGCCGGTCGAACTGCTGGTGCTGACGTGTCTGGTGGTGGGGATTTTCCCGGCGCAATCGGTCGCTCCCCTGCTCGCCGCCGCTGCGCGTCCGGTGGTCGGTGGCACACTGCCCGAATACAGCCTGGCGATCTGGCACGGCTGGAACCTGCCGATGGTCATGAGCCTGGTGGCAATGGCGGGCGGTATCATTCTGTATCTATTACTGCGCAAGCCGCTCAAGCACGAGCGCATCACCGCCCCGCCGCTGGTGGGACGTCTCAATGGCAAGCGCTTTTTCGAGCGCAGTCAGGTGGTGATGATGCACTGGGCGCGTCGTTTCGAACGCAAGGTCAGCACTCGCCGCCTGCAGCCACAACTGTTTCTGCTGGTGCTCGCGGCGGTACTGGGCGGTTTCATTCCGATGTATTTCAGCGGCCTGACCTGGGGCGACAGACCGAAGATTCCGGGTTCCGGGGTGTTTGTCACGCTGTGGCTGATCGCGATTGCCTGCGCCATAGGCGCGGCCTGGCAGGGTAAATATCACCGGCTGGCGGCACTGGTCATGGTCAGCGTCTGCGGGCTGATGACCTGCATTACCTTCGTCTGGTTCTCGGCGCCTGACCTGGCACTGACGCAACTGGTCGTGGAAGTGGTGACCACCGTGCTGATCCTGCTCGGTCTGCGCTGGCTGCCACGACGCAATGAAGACGTCGCCCCGCTCAGCGCACGCCTGCGTGCCCGCACCCGGCGCATACGCGACTTCGGCCTGGCGGTGCTCGTAGGGCTGGGCATGGCGATACTCTCCTACGCCATGCTGACCCGCCAGACGCCCAACGCCATCTCGTCCTTCTACCTGAGTCGCGCGCTGCCCCAGGGCGGCGGCACCAACGTGGTCAACGTGATGCTGGTGGATTTCCGCGGCTTCGATACGTTTGGCGAGATCACTGTGCTGGCGGCCGTCGCCATGACAGTGTTCGCCCTGTTGCGACGCTTCCGCCCACCGAAGGAAAGCATTCTGCTGCCCGCCCAGCAGCGCCTGCTGGCGCGTGACGTGGTAACGGACTTGGTCAACCCGCGCAGCGCCAGCGATACCGCGCTCGGCTTCATGATGGTGCCGGCAGCGCTGGTTCGATTGCTGCTGCCGATTGCCTTCATCATCTCGATGTACCTGTTCGTTCGCGGCCACAACCAGCCTGGCGGCGGGTTTGTTGCCGGGCTGGTGATGTCGGTGGCGTTCATTCTGCAATACATGGTGGCAGGCACCCAGTGGGTCGAGGCGCAAATGAGCCTGCGCCCGCTACGCTGGATGGGCACAGGCCTGTTGTGCGCAGTGCTGACCGGCGCGGGCTCGATGGCGCTGGGTTATCCGTTCATGACCACCCACACCGCCCATGTCGATTTGCCGATCCTGGGTGATATTCACATTGCCAGCGCGCTGTTCTTCGATGTCGGCGTGTACTCCGTGGTGGTCGGCTCGACGCTGTTGATTCTCACCGCACTGGCTCACCAGTCGGTGCGCAGCCATCGGCCGACGCAGTTGCCCAAGCCTGTCGCCAACCCGCAAGGAATCCTCTGATGGAAGAAGTCATTGCAATCGCCATCGGTGTACTGGCCGCCTCGGGCGTCTGGCTGATCCTGCGGCCACGTACCTTTCAGGTGATCATGGGGTTGTGCCTGCTGTCGTACGGGGTCAACCTGTTCATTTTCAGCATGGGCAGCCTGTTCATCGGCAGAGAGCCGATCATCAAGGACGGCATTCCTCAGGACCTGCTCAATTACACTGACCCGTTGCCACAGGCGCTGGTGCTGACCGCTATCGTCATCAGCTTCGCCATGACCGCGCTGTTTCTGGTGGTCTTGCTCGCCTCCAGAGGCCTGACCGGTACCGACCACGTAGATGGCCGGGAGCCCAAGGCATGAGCTGGATGAACCAACTGATCATCGCGCCCATCCTGCTGCCGCTGCTGACTGCCGGGCTGATGCTCTGGCTGGGCGAAAAGCACCGGCCGCTCAAGGGTCGTATCAATCTGTTTTCCAGCATCCTCGGGCTGGGCATTTCCGTGGTGCTGTTTCTCTGGGTGCAACACAGTGGCAGCAGCGGCTCGATCGGTGTCTATCTGCCGGGCAACTGGGGCGTGCCGTTCGGCATCGTGCTGGTGGTGGATCACCTGTCAGCGATGATGCTGGTGCTGACCGGGATTGTCGGGGTCTGCGCTCTGCTGTTCGCGCTGGCTCGCTGGGACAGGGCCGGTGCCAGCTTCCACGCGCTGTTCCAGATCCAGCTCATGGGGCTGTACGGCGCGTTCCTGACTGCGGACCTGTTCAACCTGTTCGTGTTCTTCGAAGTACTGCTCGCAGCGTCCTACGGCTTGATGTTGCACGGCTCTGGCCGGGCACGGGTGTCGACGGGCCTGCATTACATCTCGATCAACCTGCTGGCGTCGTCGCTGTTTCTGATCGGCGCTGCGTTGATTTACGGGGTGACCGGCACGCTGAACTTCGCCGACCTGGCCATCAAGATCCCGCAGGTGGCGGAGTCCGATCTGGGCCTGCTGCACGCGGGGGCTGCAATTCTGGCCACGGCGTTCCTGGCCAAGGCTGGCATGTGGCCGCTGAACTTCTGGCTGGTTCCCGCCTATTCGGCAGCCAGCGCGCCGGTGGCGGCGATGTTTGCGATCATGACCAAAGTGGGGGTCTACACCCTGCTGCGCCTGTGGACCCTGCTGTTTTCCGGTCAGGCCGGTGCGTCGGCCTTCTTCGGCGGCGACTGGCTGATCTACGGCGGCATGGCGACGATTTTCACCGCAGCCATCGCCATCATCGCCGCCCAGCGCCTGGAACGACTCGCCAGTCTGAGCATACTGGTGTCAGCAGGCATTCTGCTGTCCGCCGTTGGCTTCGCCCAACCGAGCCTGACCTCGGGCGCGCTGTTCTACATGGTCAGCTCGACGCTGGCATTGAGCGCCATGTTCCTGCTGGGCGAACTGATCGAACGCTCCCGCTCGGCCAACGAGATCCCTCTGGAATACGACGTGGATCAATTGCCTCGTACCCTGGAGTCTCTGCATCCGCCGCCCGGCGCCAACCTGGACGATGAACAGAAGGTCGTGGTCGGTCAGGTCATTCCCATAACCATGGCTTTTCTGGGTCTGAGTTTCATTGCCTGCGCCTTGCTGATCATCGGCATGCCGCCGCTCTCGGGGTTCATCGGCAAGCTCACCTTGATCAGCGCCCTGATGAACCCGCTGGGCCTGGACGTCGCGAAGGATGAGGCGCTTTCCACTCAGGCGTGGATGCTGATCGGCCTGCTGATCTTTTCCGGACTGGCGTCGCTGATCGCTTTTTCAAGGCTCGGCACGCAACGTTTCTGGACGCCACACGAGCGTCCTTCGCCGATGCTGCGTCGCAACGAATGCCTGCCGATCATCATTCTTCTGGGTCTGTGCATCGCGCTGACCTTCAAGGCCGAACCCTTGTTGCGCTACACCCAGGACACCGCTGCAGCGCTGCATGAGCCCAAACAGTATGTGCAGTCAGTGCTCGCCACACGCCCGATACCCGGCCCCACCAGTCGGGAAGTCGATGCGGAGGGACAGCCATGAAACGCCTGTTTCCAGCCCCTCTCCTCTCGTTGGCACTCTGGCTGCTGTGGCTGGTATTGAACCTGTCGATCAGCCCCGGTCACCTGCTGCTGGGCGCGGTGCTGGGTTTTCTCGCACCCGTGTTGATGGCTCCGTTGCGCCCGCTGCCGGTACGTATTCGCAAACCCGGCACGATCCTGAAGTTCCTATGGCGGGTGGGACGCGACGTGGTGGTCTCCAACGTGCAGGTCGGCCTGAGCGTCTGGCGGCTCGAAAGCCGTCCGCCACGCTCGGCCTTCGTGCGCATTCCACTGGATCTGCACAACGCCCACGGCCTCGCCGCGCTGGCGATGGTCACCACGGTAGTCCCCGGAACGGTGTGGTCGGAGCTGGCACTGGATCGCAGCGTGCTGCTGATGCATGTCTTCGATCTGGAGGACGAAGCGCAATTCATCGAGCACTTCAAAACCACCTATGAGCGACCGTTGATGGAGATCTTTCAATGAGTGCACTGCTCGACAACGCCATCCTGATCAGCCTGCTGATCTTCGCCCTGGCGATGGTGATCACCCTGCTGCGTCTGCTCAAGGGGCCTTCGGCCCAGGACCGGGTACTGGCGCTGGATTATCTGTACATCATTGCCATGCTGATGATGCTGGTGCTTGGCATTCGCTACGCCAGTGACACGTATTTCGAAGCGGCCATGCTGATTGCCCTGTTCGGCTTCGTCGGCTCGTTCGCTCTGGCCAAGTTCCTGCTGCGCGGAGAAGTGATCGAATGAGCGGACTGCCGAATACAGTGCCTTTCTGGGTAGAAATACTGACCGCCGGACTGCTGATCGCCAGCAGCCTGTTCGCCTTGACCGGCGCTCTGGGGCTGCTGCGCCTCAAGGACTTTTTCCAGCGCATGCACCCGCCCGCGCTCGCGTCGACGCTGGGCGCCTGGTGCGTTGCGCTGGCGTCGATCATCTACTTTTCGGCGCTGAAGGCGGAGCCGGTGATCCACGCCTGGCTGATCCCGGTATTGCTGGCGATCACGGTTCCGGTGACTACGCTGTTGCTGGCGCGAACGGCGCTGTTCCGCAAGCGCATGGCCGGTGACGACGTGCCCGCGGAGGTCAGCAGCGGTACCGGCAACGGAGAATCGGCAGGCGGCTGAATCAACGTCTGGCCAGTGTTACTCGCTGGCCTTGAACGTCAACTCGCCCTTGCGCCATTTGGCGGCCTTGCCGACGGCGCCTTTGAGAAGCTTGCTCATGCCGATCTGCAATTGCTCTTTCGCAGCGAAGACCATGAAGACGGTCTGACCTTCCTTGAACACGATGCCGTGACCTTCGGGGACGTCGACGAAGGCATATTCGCCCAGGCCATACACGGTGGTCTTGATTTCACGGAACTTCAATTCGAGCTTGCCGCCCTCGCGGCTGGGCAGAACAGACGCGCGGAAATGATCGCCCACCTTGAGTTCAAGGCGAGGTTTGTCGTCGACGACCAATGCGCTTTCGGTGTCGATTTCAGCGATATAAATGCCTTCGGCTGATTGCTCGGTGATGTAGACAAAACGGGATTGGAACTGCTTGACCAATTGTGCGCGGAGATCGCCGAGCACGAACAAGGCATGGGTATCCAGATTACTTACAGCCAAAGTACAAACCCTCAAACATGAAATGAGGCTGCCCGATGTCAGGGCAGTCGAGAAAGTGATTCATCCATAGACCGCTTCATGTGGCCGGAAATTCTCCGGCATGCTGCACGCAGAAGCGCAGACAGCGCCGCCGCAACCTTGTGCAGGCGGGTGGCGGATTCTACCGGCTCATGGCCGCTACGGGATATATACCTTTTGTACACAGCAGTGTCGCGCAAGCGCTGGCGCCACGAAAATAGCGCTCAGCCCGGGCACGGCGCAAAGGCTGGACGGGTTCCAGCCTGCGATGTGTGCATCTTGCGATAGCGGAAACATATCATTTATAGCCGCTGCAGAAAAAGCCATCTTTTCCTGCACAGCCAAATGCATCGAACTCTTGCCTGTGCCCGCCACTCCCATAAGAACTGATGACTACGGGGATAACCCCCGGCGAGGAGATGACATGGAACAGACTACAACTACCATCAACGACCTGTTCGCCCAATTGGCGCTGGACTCCGATGATGAGAGCATCGAAAAGTTTATCGTCAGCCATCCTCTGCCCGACGACGTCAAACTGATCGACGCAGAATTCTGGACGCCGCGTCAGTCTGACTTTCTCAAGGAACAGCTGCACGAAGATGCCGAATGGGCGATGGTGGTCGACGAACTGAACGTGCGTCTTCACAAAAAGCCCGAGTGAGCCACTCGGGCGTTGAGGCCTATTGCGGATAACCGGGCTGGCCGATATTGGGATGCAATATCCGGCCGCCTGGCTGGGGTGCGTGGACGAAAACAGCGTCGCCTAATGTACCTACTCTGCCGACCACTGCATTCCAGTGCGCGGACTGATGAATGTAGCGCCAGCGCAGTAATGCTTCTTCATGACTGTCCAGCAGGTAAGGCCCGCCTCGCGCATAGTCGATCAACCGGGTAGAGATGTTCTCGAGTTCGGGAGGCAGCTGGAATTCAGGTGTCAGTGGCACCGGATTGAAAGGCACACCCTCATCACACGCCAGTGTGTGCATGACCAGCAACGATACCCTCGACAAGTGGCCAAATACCTGGCGGCTCATGCCCACCGCGGCAACGACCGTACTCATGCCATTCAAGCTTTTCCTGCACCGATAACATTTGCTCTCGCATGCCTGAACCCTAAGCCAGGCCTGGCTATCGAGCGGGTCGATCCAGTAGTCGCGGTTCATCCGGTTTAACTCAGCCTGTGCCTCCTTCCAGCTCGATGCCGCCTCGTACGGGCTGCCACGGCTGACCACACTGCCGCGGGGGCGCGTGAGCAGTACGCTTTCTTCCATTTGCGGAGGATATCCCCCGCCGATATCGGAATGTGCACCAGGCAGAACGATTTCCCTGGGCCACACGGGCAGGACGCTGTTCAACGCAAAGTTGCGCCGTGACTCATCGCGAGCCACCAGATGCAGCACCTGCTGCGCGCACCCCGGAGGCAGGTACAGATTGACCCTCCTGTTGCTCGCATCGCGGGTATTGCCCATGTCCTTGAAGCTGCCTATGGCTGCAACGGTGTCGAACAGACCGATAACCTTGAGCCGTACGCTGCCGTTGCTCCAGCTGAAACTGTCGCTCAACCTGACCTTGCGGCTTTCGAGTATCGGCTCGAGCATGCCCGAACGCTGCTTGAGGATTTCATTGACCAGATGCCTGGCCGACGCTGCACCCCGGCTGAAGCCGAACACGTCCAGTTCCAGCGCGTCCAGCACACAATCGGGGTTGTCGCGGGGGAACGCCTTCAATACCGACTTCAGCTTTTTGAATGCGTTTTCCACCTTGGATATCACGCCGGTGGCCCCGCGGCCAAAACTCTGCCCCGGCCATACCGAATCACGGCCACCGGAAGTAGTGCCGGCGCCACTGACATAGATCGGGTAATACACCTTCAGGCCTTCACCGTCATTTTCGGCAACAGGTTGCAGGCGGTAGATATCGACCAGTCTGGCTATATTGCTCGGATCATTACTGTAACTACTGCCAGGCTGAACATGACGACCCGCACACGCTTTAATGTGCTGTCCCGCATTGATCTCGATCAATGCCTGGCAGTCGGCACCGATCTGACTGTTGACGCGGTTATTTCCCGTCCCATCGAAGAAAATGCCTACCCGCGCCGTGACGCGGCGGGTCACCACATCTGAAAGGACTGCTGACTGTTGGAAACTCCATTTATCGCTCATAACTTTTCCGTCCCTAGAGGCAAGCCAAGAAAAGGCCGCACTTAAATCAAAACGTAAATAACGTTGATTTAAACAGCTTGCTTAAAGACAGTGAGCAGTCAAGCCATGTTGCGCCTTTTCAGACCGTTCCTACGACTTCTATAGTCATGACTTTATTACTTATAAATAAAACCCTACACACACGCACCGATAACTTTTCTGATGCACTCTTTCATTGAAAAACCAACTAACAGGCCAGCCCTCTTGCCGACCTGAATGAGCGTTTACCCGTATCAACGGCCTTGCGGCCTGTACCCCAGGCGCAGACCACCCCAGTGTCGGCCGTTGATCATGATCGGCACGGACAGGTCGTGCATCAGTTCGCCGGTGTCTCGCGTGTAGGTTTGCAGCAGGACCGGCTGTTGGTGGCTGCCACAGCGAATGCCGGTACGGTCATCGAACTTGCGCTTGCTTCGATTGCGCGCGTTATCCAGCGTGGCATCGCCGGTCAAGGGCTGGCTGAAGGCATTGTTGTGCGTCGGCACATAGCCCTGTTGCGTACAGGCGATGGCAAATACCAGACCTTCATGACGCGACAGCAGCGGTTCCTGCAGTGCTGGCAGTACCTGATCGGTGTAACGGTCGAAACGCGTCGTAAAGCGGGTGGGCGACGTATTGGCGACGGATTTGTAATTGCGGTCGAACAGGTCATCAAGGCTGACGCGCCCCTGTTCGATATCGGCTTCGAACTTTTCGCTGATCATTCGCGCGCCTTCACGAGCCAGGTCGTAAATGCGCTGGTGGTATTCATCCAGACCGACCTGCGCCAGGCGCTGACTGATAGTCTCGGCCTGCCCCTCCATCTGCACTGCGGACTTGGCCAGTTGCCGGGTCTGCTCATCGCTGACGGCAAGATCACTGCGCATGTGCTCGACAGCGTCGAACAGGCTCGCCAACTGATCCTGATTGCTCCTCGCGCCCTGCGCGATTTCGCCGACCTGGCTTTCCAGCTCGACCGCAAGCCGGGCGATATTGCCCAGGTGCTCGCCGGTCAGCTCGACCTGCTCGACCCCCACATCCAGATCGGACGACAACTCGCGAATCTGCTCCACGACTTGTGCGGTGCGCTGCTGGATATCAGCCACCATCTGCCCGACCTCGCCCGTGGCACTGGCAGTGCGGCCGGCGAGACCACGGACTTCATCGGCAACCACCGCGAAACCGCGTCCGTGCTCGCCAGCCCGCGCCGCTTCGATGGCGGCGTTGAGCGCCAACAGGTTGGTCTGGCTGGCAATCGACTGAATGACCAGCGTCACACGCTGGATCTCCTCACTGCGCTGGCTGAGTGCCTCGATCAGCTCACGGCTGCCGACGGCACGCTTGCTCAGGCGGTGCATGCGTTCGATGGACTCATTCAGCACGCCACTGCCCGATTCGCTGCGCTGCCGCGCCTCGCTGGCAGCAACCAATGCCTGCTGGCTCAACTGGGCCGTCTGTTGCTCGGTGGCGATCATCTGCTCGGCACTGCTGACGATCTGTTCGGCAGCCCCCAGTTGCGACTGCACCTTGCCAGCCAGTTGACCAACGGAAAAGGCCACCTGGGCCGCGGACAGCGCGTTATGACTGGTGGTGCGCGACAGGTCGCGAGTCAGCAAGGCGATATCGCTGTCGCCCACCGCGCCGCCTGGCAGCGCTTGCCTGCTGCGCACCAGGCGCGGCAACCAGACCACCAGCAACGCCAGCGGAACGACGACATACAGCGACAGGCCCGCAACACTCATGGCGGCGAACAGCAAGCACAGACCAACGCTTTGCACCGCCGGCACCCACCACCTCGATGCAGCGTCGGGCGTATCGGCCAGCGGCAATCCGGCTGCCATGGATAGGTTATCGGCCATGTTGCGTCACCCCGTCTGTCATTGTCGTTATGGCGCTATTAAACGCCAGATAACGGCCTTGTGCCATGCGCTGTTGGTCGTAGCGCCCGAGCGATGGCGATCAACGCATCTTCGACAAACTCCGGGCACAACAAAACCGGGAGGCAATTGCTTGTCTCCCGGTCTGGTCACTCAGTCGCGGTTACCTGCGTATCAGGCCTGGCGCTGGTGCTTGTCGATCTGCTCGTGGCGCTCTTGCGCTTCGATGCAATACTTGGTGGTCGGGCTGATCAGCAAGCGCTTGAGGCCGATTGGCTCGCCGCTGTCGTCGCACCAGCCGAAGGTGTCGTCGGCAATACGCGAAAGGGCCATTTCCAACTGTGGCAGCATGCGCTGGTCGCGATCAATCACATTGACCAGCCAGTGACGCTCTTCTTCGACCGAAGCGGCGTCAGCCGGGTCGGCAGGCGTGTCCAGGCTCTCGATCGCAATGCGGCTCTGCTCGATACGCTCATGGATCTCGACCTTCATGCCCTGCAACAGCTCGACGAAGAAAGCGTGCTGCTCGGCGTTCATGTAGTCATCGGCCGGCATGGCCAGCAACTTTTCCTTTGTCATTTATTTCTCTATAAAAAAACGTGCATTGAGGAGCGGCCTGACGTTGCCGTTCAAACCAATAATCTCCAAGCGCCACCTGGCACTCAATTTACGAGGGGCGGCAGTCTAAGGCCGGCTAGCGGGCTCGGCAACACAATTGAAGGATTTTTGTACAGCAATTACCGTAAAACCCTTGAAATGCGGGCGAAAGACCTGGCCAGCAGGTTGCTTGATGAGGCTCTGACCCACTGACAACCAATCGGTTCCTGCAAACTCCAACGCACAAAAGGGCCTTGAAAGGCCCTTTGCTGCAGGTGATTGAATCAGCGCTTGGTCTTGCGCTTGTTGCGATATTGATCGATTACCACGGCCACGACAATGATCAAGCCTTTGATAATGTCCTGGACATAGGCGTCCACCCCGACAAAGGTGAAGCCGCTGGCCATCACGCCGAGGATCAGCGCACCGATCACCGTCCCGGTGATCCGCCCAACGCCTCCGGAAAGGCTGGTGCCACCGATGACCGCAGCGGCGATGGCGTCCAGCTCGTAGGACATGCCCATCCCGGCCTGCCCGGTTGCCGCACGCGCCGAGGCAACCACCCCTGCCAGCCCGGCCAGCAGCCCTGCGATGCTGTAGACAATCACCAGATGACGCTTGACGTTGATGCCCGAAGTACGTGCCGCCTGCATGTTGCCGCCAATGGCGTAGGTGTATTTACCGTACTTGGTGTAACGCAGGGCTATGTGAAAGATGACCGCCACCACCAGAAAGATGATCACCGGCATCGCGCCCTGGCCGATGGCCGTGTACGAGTCGGAGAGCATGCTCACCGGCTGACCTTCGGTGTAGAAGCGTGCCAGACCGCGCGCAGAGACCATCATGCCCAGCGTGGCAATGAACGGTGGAATGCCGGTTATGGCAATGATGCTGCCGTTAATGGCGCCTGCCAGCAGCCCGACCCCGAGCCCGACGACGACCGGAATCCACACCGGCAGGTCGGTCAGCGACGGGAACACCGCCCGGGAGAAGTCGGAGGTTTGTGCCAGGCTCGCGGCAATCATCGCTGAAAGCGCAAGCACCGAGCCGGACGAGAGATCGATGCCTGTAGTAATGATCACCTGAGTCACGCCGATGGCCAGCAAGCCGATGATCGACACTTGCAGGATCATCAATACCAGACGCTGGGAATTGAGCAGGAAGCTCTGATCACGGACGATCCAGCCGAACAGTTCAAAGATCAGGCCGATGCCGATCAGCACCAGAAAGATGCTCAGTTCGGTGGGCAGCCGCCGTTTGCTTCTGGTCGGCGTCATGGCCGGTTTATTTTGCAGAATCGCGTCGCTCATGTTCGTTTTCCTCTTGTTCTTCTTCTACCGAGCCCTGTAGTGCGAACTCAATGAACCTTGTGGCCGGAGGCCAGATGCATGACTTTTTCCTGGGTCGCTTCGCCACGATCGAGGATGCCCATCATTTCGCCTTCGTGCATGACCATGACCCGGTCACTCATGCCAAGCACTTCCGGCAGCTCCGAGGAAATCATGATGACCGCCATGCCTTCACTGGCCAGCAGGGAGATCAGGCGGTAGATTTCCACCTTGGCCCCCACGTCGATACCGCGTGTGGGTTCATCCAGAATCAGCACCCTGGGGTTGGTCATCAGCCAGCGCGCGAGCAGTGCCTTCTGCTGGTTACCGCCGGATAATGTATCGATGCACTGCTCCAGCGACGGCGTCTTGACCCGAAGCTTTTTACACATGTCTTCGCACAATGCGCGCAAGGCCTTCTGTTGCACGAAACCGTTACCGGCATAGTTGGCCAGCACGGCCATCTCCATGTTTTCCATCACCGACAGGCATGGAAACAGGCCGGTCAACTTGCGGTCTTCCGTGAGCAGCGCAAAACCCAGTTCGATGGCCTGATGTGGATCGCCGATGTGCACCGTCTTGCCATCGAAGCGCACCTCGCCGCTGTCGCTGGGGGTTATGCCAAACAGGGTCTCGGCCACGTTGGTGCGCCCGGAACCCATCAGCCCGGCAATGCCAAGCACCTCCCCGGCACGCAGGTCGAAGCTCACATCCTTGAAAATGCCGTTCAGGCTCAGCCGGTTGACGGACAGCAACACGTCGCCTGCCGGTTTCTCCCGCTCGGGGAACAGTTGGGTCAGTTCGCGGCCCACCATCATGGTGATCAGGCTGTCGCCGTCCATGCTGTCGGCGCGCTGCAGACCGATGTAGGCGCCGTCGCGAAACACCGCCACTTCGTCGGCGATTTCGAAGACTTCGTTCATCTTGTGGGTGATGTAAATGATGCCTTTGCCCTGGGCACGCAGGTCGCTGATGATCGAGAACAGGTGAGCGACTTCGGTTTCGGTGATCGCCGAGGTCGGTTCGTCCATGATCAGCACGTCCGAGTCGTATGACACGGCCTTGGCGATTTCCACCATCTGCCGCTCGGCAATGCTCAGCGTACCGACCAGTTCCTCGGGGTCGAGCTTGATGCGCAGGCGCTCCAGCAGTTCGGCAGTGCAGCGATGCATCTCGCGGTGATCGACCATGTGCAGGCCGTTGAGCTGCTCGCGACCGATCCAGATGTTCTCGGCAATGCTCATGAACGGCATCAGGTTCAGTTCCTGATGGATCATGGCGATGCCTGCCTGCAACGCTGAAAGAGGCGTATCGAAGCGGACCGGCTTGCCATGCAGACGGATTTCCCCCGAATCCGGCTGATAGATGCCCGCAATGATTTTCATCAGAGTCGATTTTCCGGCTCCGTTCTCGCCCATCAGCGCCAGCACGCTGCCAGGGCGAACGCGCAGTTGCACATCGTTGAGCGCAATGACGCCAGGGAAGCCCTTGCTGACATGGCTGATTTCCAGCAGATACGGGGCCTGGACATCAGGCGCCTCACCACCCCCGTCGCCGGACGGCAGATCGCGTTGCGCGGGCGGATTGGCAGTAGCAGAACCGAACATGATCACAACTCCTCAAGCGGCAGGCTGCGGGAGAGCATTTGCGGGCCCTCCCGGGCCTGGCGATCGTTGTTATTTGAAGGTGGCGACGTTTTCAGGGGTGATCAGGCGATAAGGAATGATGATCGCCTGGGGCTCGACCTTTTCCTTCCTGGCCAGTTTCACCGCGGCATCGATAGCCCCGTCGGCCTGCCCTTTCGCGTCCTGATAGACCGATACGGCCAGATCACCCTTGGTCACGGCGTTGAGCCCGTCCGGCGTACCGTCGACACCGGCGACGAAAATACTGCCTTTCGCGACGCCCGCCTGCTTCAGCGCCATCGCCGCGCCAATGGCCATTTCATCGTTGTTGGCCAGCACAGCGTTGAATTTGCGCCCTTGCGTGAGCCAGTCGTTGGTCAGGTCCATGCCCTTCTGGCGCAGCCAGGTACCAGTCTGCTCCTGGTCTATCTTGATGTCCGGGTACTTGGCCAAGACTTCCTTGATGCCCTTGGTGCGGTTTTGCGTGGAGTTGTTGGCCAGGTCGCCCAGGAGAATCATGACATTGCCCTTGTCTTTCATTTTGTCGGCGATGTATTGCGCCTGAAGTCGACCGGCTTCCATGTCATCCGACGTCACGGTGGCGACGCCTGCTGGCAGCTTCGGATCGTCCGGACGGCGGTTGACGTAGACCAGCGGGATACCGGCGGCGACCGCTTCCTTGGTGATCCGCGCGGTAGCCGCGGTGTCGACCGGATTGACGATCAGCGCGTCGACCTTCTTGTTGATCAGGTCCTTGACCTGATCGAGCTGTTTGTTGACGTCCGCGCGGGCATCGACGAATTGCAGGTCCACTTTCTCGGTCGTGGACATGACTTTGGCCTTGGCATTCATGTCGTCACGCAGGTAGGTCAGCCAGGTGTCATCGAACTGCGACATGGCCACACCGATCTTGATATCGGCCAAAGCTGCACCGCTGCCCAGCATCAGCGCCATCGCCAACGAGGTCAAAGCAATCTTGGTCTTCATGAGGATCTGTCTCCAAATTCTTGTTGTTGTGTGGATGCAGCGAATCAGCGTGACAGGCGGATCCCGGTAGCACCGGGAATGCAGAACAGTTGCGCATCCTTGTGGCGCACGCACAGGCCTTGGGCGACGACGGTGAGAAATCGCTCCAGGGTCCGGATCCAGAATGACGAGGTGGCAGAACGCTTGGCGGTGAGGCCAGAGGTAGGGGTTTTCATCGACAGTACCTATCTTTTGTTTTGTTTTTGTAGGGCTTGCTTCTCGTGATCTGAAAAACCTTCAAAACGCGAGTGATTCGATAGTCGGTAACCTGAAAACGACTCTATTGGAAAATATTTTCCAATTCAACTGATTTTAGAATTTTATTCCATTTCATTTTATTCGCTTACAGAGACGACAAAGCCCGACGCATGGCAGGCGTCAGGCTCTCTTCGCTAACGGGTGGCTGGATGCGCTGCAGCGCGCAATGGCTACAGCACCACAACGCGCCCTTCTCTGGCACTCAGGCGCGCGGCATCCATGATTTGCGCCGAGGCTATCGCATCATGCGGATTGACCGGATTACTGCCCTGCTCGTCAATAGCGCTTTGCAACTGGCGATAGAACTCCAGCCAGCAACCGCGCTCCGAGGGCACGCGCTCACGATGCTCGCCCTGCTCGAACCAGCCCCAGCGCCGATGCTCCTCGACACCCCAGCGCTCGCCCTCGGACTTTGGCGTGAGCCCGGCAAAGGCGGCCTCTTCCTGGCCGTCCAGCCCGTCGACGCTGTAACAACCCTTCGCCCCACTGACCCTGAAACGCGGCTTGGCACTGTTTTGCAGGCAACTGCCGGACAAGTGTGAAGTCACGCCGCAGGCATGGCGCAGGGAAACGAAGAACGTGTGGTCCAGTTCGTCGTGCGGCGCAGCGAATTGCAGTTCGGCATACACCCGTTCGACCGGGCCGAACAGCACCAGCGCCTGATCCACCAGATGACTGCCCAGGTCACGCAGCACACCTCCGCCGCTGGCCTTGCCGACAGACCGTGGCGAATAACGCTCGATGCTGGACTCGAACCGGCTGACCGCGCCCAGCGCCTCACTGTCGAGCAACTTGCGCACGGTGAGGAAGTCCGAATCCCAGCGGCGGTTCTGATAAACGCTGAGCAGTACGCCACGACGCTCGGCCGCGTCCACCAGCTCGCGCGCCTGCGCTGCATCACTGGCGAAGGGCTTGTCGCTGACCACCCCGACACCCAGTTCTATCGCTTCGAGGATCAACGCTCGGCGCGAGGCCAGCGGCGTGGAAATCACCACCACATCAACCCCGGCAGCGACCAGATCGGCCAGTGTGTCGAAGGTCGCCACGCCCGGATGGTCTGTGGCCACTTCCTGCTTACGCTCGGGTGAACGGGTGACCACCCCCACAAACGTGGCACCCGGCAAACTTGAAATCAGCGTCGCATGAAAGTAACGCCCGCCCTTTCCGTAGCCTACCAATCCTGCTCGCATGCATCCCTCCTTTATGTGTCGGGCGTCAGCCGTAGAAAGCCGGACGCATCGCCAGTGTGACAGGGACGATTGCCCCGCTGTTCTGCGCCAGAATACAGGCATCGGCGGACACGGCGGCGGCATAGCCATCCCAGGCGGAAGGCCCGAAGATCGTCCCGGCCTTCACTCCGTCGATGAAATCCTGCAGTTCAACGTCATAGGCGGCGATGAAACGGTCCTTCCAGTCCATCAGGATTTCGTTCGACAGCTTGGCTTCGCTGCGCAGCTGTACCTGTGACGGCTCGGGTAATCTGGCGGTGCCGCTCTCGCCCACCACTTCACACTGGATGTCGTAACCGTACTGACAGTTGACGAAGACCTCAACGTCGATGCGTGTACCGCGTGCCGTTTCCAGCATCACGATCTGCGGGTCTTTCATGTGTGCCAGGGCCTTGCTGGTCTTGCGCGGGAAGACTACCTGCACCGACACGTAGTCATCGTTGAGCAGCCAGCGCAGCACATTGAGTTCGTGAATCAGCGTGTCGGTGATGGCCATGTCGGTCTTGTAGTTCTCGCCCACACGCGGGTTGCGGTGCGCGCAATGCAGCATCAGCGGCTCACCTATCCGGCCGCTGTCGATAACTGCCTTGAGCGCGCGATAGCCTTGATCATAAGGGCGCATGAACCCCACCTGCACCAGACGCCTGCCACTGGCAATCTCGGCTTCGACAATGTGCCGGCAGCCTTCGGCAGTCACTGCCAGCGGCTTCTCGCAAAATACCGGCTTGCCCGCAGCGATGGCCGCCAGCACGTACTCTTCGTGACTGGGCCCCCAGGAGCAGACGAGTACAGCCTCGACGTCCGGCGCGGCGATCAGTGCGTGCCCGTCGGCATACACTTCGGCGCTGATGTCCAGCTCGCGCACGACCTTCGCTGCTTGTTCGAGATTGATGTCGGTGACAGCCACCACCTGACTGCCAACCAGCGTCTTGCTGCACCGCCGGATATGATCCTGACCGATTGCGCCTGTGCCGATCACGCCGAGTTTCAATGCCATGTTCATGTTCCTTTTTTTATTAGGTATTCCCGGGAAGGGAGTCATGGAGTCCGAACGAGAAAACGATCAGTACTGACGCGCCTTGGCCAGCTCGCGACTGAGCCTGTCGTACACCTGCGCCGTGGTGCCGGTGGTCGACACTTCGGCAACCCCGACACGCCACCAGGACAGGTAGTTGTGGATCATGGTCTTGGGCAGGACCTTGATGTCGATCAGCGTCGAGACTGTCTGCTGTTGCGCATCGGCCAGTGCGGCGCGCAGCTGCTCGGCGGTGCTGACCTTGTAGGTCTTGCAGCCGTAGGCGGCAGCGCTCATGGCGAAATCCACCGGCACAAAGTCGCCATCGAGCTTGCCGGTTTGCGGGTTACGGAACCGGAACTCGGTACCGAAGCTGTTCATGCCGTTGCCCATTTGCAGGTTGTTGATGCAGCCGAAGGTCATGTTGTCGAGCAACACCACATTGATCTTGCGCCGCTCCTGGATCGAGGTGGCCAGCTCCGAATGGAGCATCATGTAAGAGCCATCGCCGACCAGCGCAAAGACTTCGCGGTGCGGCGCTGCGAGTTTCACGCCCAGTGCGGCGTTGACCTCATAGCCCATGCATGAATAGCCGTATTCGACGTGATAGGTGTCGACCCCGGTGCTGCGCCAGGCGCGCTGCAGGTCACCCGGCAGGCTGCCTGCCGCCGCGACGATCACCGCGTCTTCAGGCACGCTATGATTGAGGATGCCCAGCACGCCACTCTGGGTCAGGCACGAACCGGTCAGCTCGATGAACTCGCGCAACACGGCCGGGTCTAGGTGATCGTTGATTTCCGGAACAAATTCCTCGCCCTGGTACTCGACCGCATACAGGCGGTCTACCTCGGCCTCCAGTTCGGCACGCGCGGTCTTTGGCGCATCGCCCCAGGCCGCGCGATAACCGCTGGCCTGCAGGCTTTCGCTCAAGGCCTGCAATGCCACCTGTGCATCGGCCAGCAACTGCACGCCGTCCAGCTTCTGCACATCGAAAGCGCCGACGTTGAGGTTGAGAAACTGCACATCCGGGTTCTGGAACAACCATTTCGACGCAGTGGTGAAATCGCTGTAGCGGGTGCCTACGCCGATGATCAGATCCGCTTCTTTTGCCAGCCGATTGGCTGCCAGCGTACCGGTTTCGCCGATGCCGCCCATGTTCAACGGGTGCGCCGAAACGATGGCGCTCTTGCCGGCCTGGGTTTCGGCGAACGGGATATCGAAGCGCTCGGCAAAGGCTTGCAAGGCATCGGCTGCACCTGAGTAACGCACCCCGCCGCCACAGATCAGCAGCGGCTTGCGCTTGCCGGCCAGCAGATGCAACGCGTCTTCGAGCATGGCCTGGCTCGGCGGGCGACGGTCGATGCGGTGCACGCGCTTTTGCAGGAAGCTGTCCGGGTAGTCGTAGGCTTCGGCCTGCACGTCCTGAGGCAGCGCCAGGGTGACGGCGCCCGTATCGGCCGAATCGGTCAATACGCGCATGGCATTGAGCGCCGCGCTCATCAACTGCTCGGGACGGTTGATGCGGTCCCAGTATTTGCTCACCGCCTTGAACGCATCGTTGGTGCTGATGCTCAGATCGTGGAACTGCTCGATCTGCTGCAGCACCGGATCGGGCTGGCGGCTGGCGTAGACATCACCCGGCAACAACAGCAGCGGGATGCGGTTGGCCGTGGCCGTTGCGGCAGCGGTGACCATGTTCGCCGCGCCAGGGCCGACCGATGAACTGCACGCGTAGATTTTGCGCCGCAGGTGCTGCTTGGCAAAACCGATGGCGGCGTGGCACATGCCCTGCTCGTTACGGCCCTGATGGACCACCAGGTCGCCGCTGTCCTGCTCCAGCGCCTGACCGAGACCCAATACGTTGCCATGCCCGAAAATGGTGAAGACACCCGCGACGAACTTGCTTTGTACGCCGTCGACTTCGACGTACTGGTTATCGAGAAACTTCACCAGGGCCTGGGCCATGGTCAGTCGGGTTGTACTCATGTTCACACCTTGTTGTTGTTTGAGGTGGAAAGTGTTGCGATGCGTTGCCGCGAATTATTTGGCAGTCGGCATACTGAACTCGGGGCCTTTGGCGATGCTGTCCGGCCAGCGCTGCATGACGCTTTTGTAGCGGCTGTAAAAACGTAGGCCTTCTTCGCCATAGGCATGGTGATCGCCAAACAGCGAACGCTTCCAGCCACCAAACGAATGCCAGGCCATGGGCACCGGGATCGGCACGTTAATGCCGACCATGCCGACCTTGATGCTGCGAGCGAATGCACGCGCCACGCCGCCATCGCTGGTGAAGCACGACACGCCATTGCCGAACTCGTGGGCATTGATCAGCGCCACGGCGCTGGCAAAATCCGCGACGTGGACGATGCCCAGCACCGGGCCGAAGATTTCTTCCTTGTAGATCTGCATCTGCGGCGTGACGTGGTCGAACAGCGTCGCGCCGACGAAAAAGCCCTGCTCGGCACCCGGCACCTTGAAGTTGCGCCCATCGACGAGCAACCTGGCGCCCTCTTTGACGCCCTGATCGATGAAACCCTCGACCTTGGCCTTGTGCACGGCGGTGACCAGCGGCCCCATGTCCGAATCGGCCTGCATGCCGTTGCCGACCTTGAGCTGGTCGATGCGCGGCAGCAGCTTGTCGATGAGGCGCTGGCCGACATCGCCAACCACCACGGCAATCGAGATCGCCATGCAGCGCTCCCCTGCCGAGCCATAAGCCGCCCCGATCAAGGCGTCGGCGGCCTGATCCAGATCAGCGTCGGGCATCACGATCATATGGTTCTTGGCCCCGCCCAGCGCCTGCACGCGCTTGCCGTGGGCAGTGCCTTGCTGATGGATGTATTCAGCGATCGGGGTCGAGCCTACAAAGGAAATAGCCTCGATGTCAGGGTGCTGCAGCAATGCATCGACCGCTACCTTGTCACCCTGCACCACATTGAAGACGCCGTCGGGCAGACCGGCTTCCTTGAGCAGACGCGCCATCAGCAGGCTGGCCGACGGATCGCGTTCGGAGGGTTTGAGGATGAAGCAGTTGCCGGTCACCAACGCCATGGGAATCATCCACAAGGGCACCATGACCGGAAAGTTGAACGGCGTGACCCCGGCGCAGACGCCCAGTGGCTGACGCAGGTTCCAGTTATCTATACCGCCGCCGATGTTGTCGCTGAAATCGCTCTTCAACAGGCTGGGAGCACCGCAGGCAAATTCGACGATCTCGATACCGCGCACCACCTCGCCGCGTGCGTCGGACAACACCTTGCCGTGCTCGCGGCAAATGATCTGCGCGAGTTCATCGTGGTGCTGGTCCAGCAGCTCCTTGAACTTGAACATCACCCGCGCCCGGCGCAACGAGGACTGCTCGGCCCAGGCCGGAAACGCAGCTTTGGCCGCCGCAACCGCTTCATCCACGGTCTTCACGCTGGCCAGCGCAACACGCGCCTGGACCGTGCCGATTGCCGGGTTGAAGACCTCGGTGTAACGCTCACCTTCGCCATTGCTCAGGTGTCCGTTGATGTAGTGGCCGATCACCGGTGACTCGTTCATCTCATGCCTCCAGAACAAAAATGGGAAATCAGAGATCCAGCAGCCAGCTGTGCTGCGGATCGTTGTGGAACTGCCAGGCGCGCGTCGGACCGGCCATTACGTTCAGGTACCAGGATTCATAGCCATAAGGGACGGAGACCGGGTGGTAGCCCTTGGGCACGGTCACCAGATCGTTGTTTTCCACGGCCATGGCCTGATCGATGCTGCGGTCGTCGGTGTAGACCCGCTGAAAAACGAAGCCCTGCGGCGGGTTGACCTGGTGGTAGTAGGTTTCTTCGAGGAAGCTCTCGTGCGGCAGGTTGTCCCGGTCATGCTTGTGCGGCGGGTAACTGGAGGAATGCCCGGAAGGTGTACGCACCTCGACCACCAGCAGCGAATGCGCCGCTTCGCTGTCCGGCAATATGTCGCACACATAACGGGTATTGGCGCCCTTGCCGCGTACGCTGCGCTTCATGCTGCCCGGCATGATCAAGCGTGCCGGAAAATGTTTGCCAGCATCGCCCGGCGCCGTGCATACGGCAAGCTGCACCGCGCCGCGCGCGACAAATTGCGCCTGGCTATGCGGCGGCAGGTAGACCGCGAATGGCGATTTCTCTTCGAACACCGATTGCCGGTCGCCGATGTTTTCCCAGTTGAAAACGCCCTGCCCCGGCGCTTCACCACTGACGCTGGCGTGCCCGGTCAGCAGGACCACGCACAGCTCGTTTTCTCCTGCGCTCAGTGGCAAGGTTTCTCCGGACTCCAGGCGGTAGGCGGCGAAGTTCACGTATTCCAGCGAACCGGGTGCCAGCGCTACGACGTCGCGGCCAGTGGATTTGCTCTTGGTCAGCAGATTCATGCTTGAGTCCTCCTTATCGTGCATCGGCCAGCAGCTGGCGCAACGTGTCATAGCCCTTTTTGGCATAGACATAGCTCGGCGCTACGGCGGGGTCCTGTTCGGCCTCGACCACCAGCCAGCCGCTGTAATCGGCCTGCAGCAAGACCTTGAGCAGCGCCGAGAAGTCGATGTCGCCGTCGCCCGGCACCGTGAAGGTGCCGTTGATGATGCAGTCCGGAAAGCTCCACAGATTGTTGCGCGCCAGTTGCACCACCGGCTTGCGCACGTCCTTGAAATGCACATGGCAGATGCGCTGGATGTGCTTGCTCAACACCTGAAGAGGTTCACCACCGCCCATGTAGCAATGCCCGGAATCGAACAGCAGTCCGACTTCCTCGCCGGTCAGCGCCATCAGCCGGTCGATATCCTGCGGCGACTCGACGTAGGCGCCCATGTGATGGTGATACGCCAGGCGCACGCCCCGGGACAGGGTAAAACGCGCCAGCTCGGTCAGTTTTTCGGCGTATTCATGCCAGGCGGCATCGGTGTGAAAACGCGGTCGTTCGACCAGCGGAATACGCTGCCCCTGAATCGAGTCGGCCACTTCGCCATACACCAGCACCGAAGCGCCATTTTCGGCGAGCAGTTGCACATGCGCAGTAATGGCTTCGATTTCCTCGGCCACCGAACGCCGCGCCAGGCGGCTGGAGTACCAGCCGGACACCAGCGCCAGATCATGGGGCCGCAATACATCGCCGACGCCCTTGGCATCTTTCGGAAACTTGCCGTTGAGCTCGAAGCCTTCATAGCCAATGGCTTTGCCTTCGCTCAGCGCCGTGCTCAGCGGGGTTTCTCCGCCAAGGGCCGGCAAATCATCGTTGCTCCAGGAGATCGGATTGATGCCGATGCGGATCCTGGGTGTGGAAGTCGAAACGGGCATGGCTGCACCTTTTTTGTTGTTATCGCGACGTTGTTGTCGTGACGTCGAAACCCGGAACCGATCAGGCGCGGCTTTCACGCCAGGACTCGATCAACCAGTTGAAGGTGCTCTGCACCCGACTGATCAGTGTCGCATCGTCTATTTCGCCGGCCATCCAGGCCCGGCTTGGCTCACGGAATATTGTCCGGCCGACGGCAAAGCCCTGGCAGACGCGGCTGTGGCGTGCTTCGGCAAAGCCGGCGCCGAGCTCTTCGACAGGCGCATTGAGCCCGAGCAGCACCACGCCGCGGCAATACGGATCGCGTTGCTGGATCAGTTCGTCCAGTTGCTGCCAGACCTGCGCGCTCTGCGCCTCGATCTTCCACCACGCCGGGTAGATGCCCAGGTTGTACAAGCGCTTCAGCGAGCGAAGCATCACGTCCGGGTGAGGCGACGGGTGATCCTTGGGCGGGATGATTTCCAGCAGCAACTCATGGCCGCTGACTTTCGAAGCGTCGTAGAGCGCCTTGATCTGCGCTTCCTGCTCCAGGCGCAACATCGGCTCGTCATCGGGGTGATATTGCACCAGGCACTTGATGATCTGCTCTTGCGGCCAGGCGAGCAGATTGCTGCCGATGGAGCGACCGTGCTCGAAGGCCAGCGGCCTTGAACCCTGTACTTCCACGGGACGCGCTACCCACCAGCCGCGACCGGTCGCCGCGTTGAGTGAATCCTGACCGAAGCGCTGGTCGGCAAGCAGACCGACATCGGCTTCGATGCCGCGCTTGCGCAGGTCGGCTTCGACCCGCTCGACCGCCTGCACGAACAGCTGCTTGAGCTGGCTGATGCTGCGAAGATCACGCCCGGCCTGTTGCGCCAGTTCGACCAACTGGCCGCGATGATCGAAGGCAAAGATGAACAACTGTCGCCACTGCTTGCGCGGCACGCTGACCTGATGCAGCCGTTGCAGGGCGACATCCTGATCAGGGCGAGTAATGGGTTCTGGGCTGTTGAACAGGTAATCGAGTTCGGCCGGGGTCGGCATGGCGGGCGCACAGGCGTGCCGCGACACCACCAGCCCGCCACAGGCATTGGCCAGCTGGCAGCAGTGTTCGTCGCTGGCCTCCTTGAGCCAGCCGCTGAGAAAACCGGACATGAACGCATCGCCCGCACCGAGCACGTTGAGCACTTCGACCTGCACGCCGGGGTAGATGGCGCCCTCCTCCAGCCGCGCAGGAATGGCCCCGTGAATCACCGTGCAGCCTTGCGGGCCGAGCTTGACTACCAGCGTTGCGGCCGTCAGTTCACGCACCTTGCGCAGGGCAGCGAGCAAATCGGTCGAACCGCCGGCAATCTGGAATTCTTCTTCAGTGCCGACGATCAGGTCGAAACGCGGCAGGATGCGCTGCACATGCTGGCTGACCTTCTGATCGGCAACGAACCGGGTCTCGCCATCGGCCTTGCCTGCCAGCCCCCAGAGCACCGGGCGGTAGTCGATATCCAGCACGCGTTTGACGTCATGCTTCTCGGCATAGTCGAGCGCCTGGCTGCTGGCCTTGAACACCTGATCAGTGGAGAAATGCGTGCCGGTGATCAGCAGCGCCTTGCTCGAGGCAATCTGCTGCTCGTCGATGTCCTCGGCGCGCAGGGCCATGTCAGCGCAGTTTTCACGGTAGAACACCAGAGGGAAGGTTTCACGATCCTTCAGCCCCAGCAGCACCATCGCCGTCAGGCGCTCGGGGTCGCGCTTGATCGCACTGACATCACAGCCTTCGCGGGCCAGGGATTCGACCAGAAAGCGACCCATGTGGTCGTCGCCGACCCTGCTGAGCATGGCTGACCTGAGCCCGAGCCTGGCCGTGCCGAAGGCAATATTGGCCGACGAGCCGCCCAGGTACTTGGCGAAACTGGAAACGTCTTCGAGTCGCGCCCCCACTTGTTGCGCATAAAGGTCGACGCCCAGGCGTCCGAGGCAAATCAGATCCAACTGACGCCCAGTGGCAAAGCGTGTCTGGCCCATGGTGGCTCCTGTTATTTTTATCAGCCTGCAGCGCTTGCATCATGTGTACACGCTGCTTTGTGAATGCAGCGTAAAACGTCAAGACACATCAATCAATATTTTTTCTATAATTATTTTTAGTGGAATATTTTTTCCATACAGCCACTCAAGTGCTGGCACACTGCGCAGGCGGGTAGGATATAGTCGTCGTTCCTGCCCCAAGGCAGCCTCCACCGTCAGGCCCACAACGGTCGTGCTGTGCACGCCGTTGCCCTGAAAAAGAACAAGCAGAAAGGATTTGAATATGACCAGCGCCGATCAGCCCACTCTGCCCGGGACGAGCGTCGACATGCCGCCGAACAGTGCCGAAGGCTTGTTGCGGCTGATCACTGATGAATACGAGGGACTGCCGCGCCAGCTCAAACGGATTGCCAGCTATATGAGCCAGCAGAGCGACCGGATCATGGTTGACCGGATCAGTGACATCGCCCGCGAGTGCGAAGTCCACCCTTCGGCCATCGTGCGATTTTCCCAGCGCTTCGGCTTCAGCGGTTTCAGCGAGATGCAGGCGTTGTTTCGCGAGGCTTATACGCACAAGACCACGCCGGTGCAGAATTACCAGCAGCGTATCCGCAGCCTGATCGCCAACAAGTCACAGAAGGCCAATGCAGGCGATCTGGCACGCGAATGCGTCAGCGCCACCCTCTCCGGCCTGGAACGCCTGAGTGTCGAGCTGGATGACGATGAATTCGAAAAAGCCGTGGACCTGGTGGTCAACGCCGACAACATCTATGTGGTGGGCGTGCGCCGCTCGTTCGCGGTGGCTGATTATCTGGTCTACAACCTGCAACACACCAACAAGCGCATTCACCTGATCTCCGGCCTGGGGGGCAGCTATCGCGAGCAAATGCGCAGCGTGCGCGCCAATGACCTGGTGATTGCCATCAGCTTCACGCCCTATGGCAAGGAGACCCAGCACTGCCTGCGCATCGCCCAGCACCATCAGGCCAAGACGCTGATCATCACCGACAGCAACCTGTCGCCGCTGGCCAAGCGCGCCAACTCGGTGTTGCTGGTCAACGAGGGCAGTTCGTTCGCCTTCCGCTCGCTGAGCGCCACGCTATGCCTGTGCCAGGCGCTGTTCATTGCCGTGGCGTATCGCCTGGAACTCAAGGTCGATGAAATACACGAGCAGGTCGGCTTTGATGACTGAGGGCTGAGCCCTCAGGATTTGGCTTCCTCGCCCATGCGCTGCTGGTTCTTCTCGCCCATCTTCTTCGCGCGTTTTTCCAGGACCAGATACACCACCAGTGCCAGCAGCAACGGCAGCAGGAAGTAGATCGCGCGGTAGCCGATCAACGCTGCGAGCAGGCTGCCCTTGGAGAACTGGTGGGCCAGCAAGGTGATGAACACGGTCTCGAGCACGCCGAGGCCCGCTGGAATGTGAGTAATCACCCCGGCGATGCTGCTGATCAGCAACACACCGAGAATCGCCGGATAAAACGCCTTGTCCGGCAGCAGGGTGTAAATTACCGCAGCCATCAACGACCAGTTCAGCGCGCCCAGACTGGCCTGCATCAAGGCCTGCTTCATCGACGGCAGATTGAATTCCTGATCACGGATGGTCCATGAGCGTTTCTTCGAAAACCGGCAGGCCAACAGGTAGGCGAAACACACGGCCAACAGTCCGAAACCAATCAGTTGCAGGGTTGTGGTGCCGATCGACCACTCTTTGGGCAACTCCAGAAAGCGCATCGAAAACACAAAACCGGCCAGCAGCATGTAGCCCAGCCAGTTGGTAATCAGGCTCAGGCTGAGAATCCGCGTGATGGTCGAAACGTCCAGCCCGAGTCGCGAATACAGGCGGTAACGCAAGGCGATGCCGCCGACCCAGGAACTGAGATTGAGGTTGAACGCATAGCAGACAAACGTCACCGGCACGATCTGCTTGATCGACAACGTGTGCCGGGTGTAATAACGCGCCAACACGTCAAAGCCACAGTAGGTCGCGTAGCTGGCAAAAGCCACCGCCGCCGCGATGGCCAAGGTGCTGGCCTTGTAGGACGCCAACGCCTGTTTCACCTCTTGCCAGTCAAGCTTCTTGACCAGCATAAACAGCAGAACCGGGACGGCGATGAAGAAAAACAGATTGAACGCCCGCTTTGCCCACTTCCACTTGGTTCCCTGCGCACTGTGCGGCGCTGCCTGCGTGGCTTGGGTCATAGGGTTTTCTCCTGGTCCATCGGATGGTTGTTCTGCTGCTGTTCGATTACTTTCGCTTCGGGCACTACATCACCGGCACGCAGGGGCTTGAGGCGCACTCCGTGAACCGGGAACAAACCGGCAATGGCCGGGAAACGGCGCAGAAAAAAGAAACTCAATACGATCATCGGCGCACGCCACCACTGGCCACGCGCCGCCCCCTTGAGGCTCATCTGCTTGCTGTGCGCAGCGGCAAGCTCCATCAGATGGCTCTGCAGATGCTCATTGAGCGCGCGATCACGAATGAACAGGTTGGCTTCCAGGTTCAGCGCGAGGCTCAGCGGGTCGAGATTGCTGGAGCCCACGGTGGACCAGTCCTGGTCGATCAGCGCGACCTTGCCGTGCAATGCACGTTGCTTGTATTCGTGAATCGCCACGCCATCGCGCAGCAGGTAGGTGTAAGTCAGTCGCGAGCAGACCCGCACGAACGGCATGTCGGGCTGACCTTGCAGAATCAGGGTGACCTTGACGCCCCGCCGTGAGGCATTGCGCAGCTCACGCAGAAAGCGGTAGCTGGGGTAAAAATACGCATTGGCCAGGGTGATGCGTTGCTTCGCAGCACGAATCGCCTCCAGGTACTGCTCTTCGATATCGGTGCTGTGCTCGTCATTGTCACGCTCGGCGAGCAGCATGCTGGCGTCACCGGCGCGGTCCAGCTTGAGTGCCACGGGCGGCAACTTTTCACGAACGACCTTGCTGAGCATATTCAACGCGCTGTGGTGAATATCGCCAACAATCGGTCCGCGGACCAGAACGGCGTAGTCCTGTTTGGCCGTCACCCCGGTGTCGGTCATATGATCGACGCTGTAGTTGATGCCGCCGATGAAACCCAGTTCGCCGTCGATCACCACCACCTTGCGGTGCAGACGGCGAAACAGGTTGGTGCGCATGCCCATGAACCGCGGGCGCGGATCGAACAGCTGGATCTGGATACCGGCGTCGATCATGGTTTTGACAAACGTCGAACTCAGGTCCGAAGTGCCATAGTCATCCACCGTGACGACCACCTTAGCGCCATTCGCGGCGGCTTCGAGCAACGCCTGTTGCAGACTCTCGCCGATCCGGTCTTCAAAAATGATGAAGGTTTCGATCAGCACCTCTTTGCGCGCGGCACGTATGCACTCGAATACCCGGGCGTAGAAATCCTCGCCATTGATCAGCAACTCTACCGAGTTGCCGTCACGCCACTGCCCTGTCGTATTGCTCATAAGGTCAACTCCACCGCCAGCGGTGCATGATCGGAAAGGTGGGACCACGGTCGGCTGGACAACACTTTCGGCCGGTGCGACGTTGCATTGCGGACATAGATCCGGTCCAGGCAGAGCAAGGGCCAACGGGCCGGAAAGCTTTTGGCCGGTGCGCCAAAGCGCTCGACGAAAACCTCATGCAGCCCACTGCCCTGCAGCGATGCATCGGCGCGCTGGCGCCAGTCATTGAAGTCACCGGCAACGATGACCGGCTCGCCCTCGGGAATACGTGCCATCAGCTCGTTAAGCAATTTGAGCTGCTGACGCCGATGACTTTCACGCAGCCCGAGGTGCACACAGACCGCATGCACCTGGCCTGCGTGTGGCACCTCGAGGATGCAGTGCAACAAGCCGCGCTGCTCGGTGCCATGAATGGAAATATCGAGGTTTTCATGCTGGATGATCGGGTACTTGGACAGCAACGCATTGCCATGATCGCCATCCGGGTACACCGCGTTGCGGCCGTAGGCAAAATCACTCCACATGCTGTCGGCCAGAAACTCGTACTGCGAAATCGTCGGCCAGTCCTTGACCCTGCGCGCGTGGCTCTGGTGTTCGCCGTGCACTTCCTGAAGAAACACGATATCGGCCGATACCGTGCGCACAGCTTCACGCAACTCCGGCAGAATGAAGCGGCGATTGAAAATGCCAAAGCCCATGTGCATGTTCATGGTCAGTACATTCAATGAAACACTGGCGGACACTGGTGTCGCTGGGCCGACAGGCGGATTGGCACTGGTCAAGACTTGCTCCCGGGTGAATATTCACGGCATATGAAGCCACCCGTGGGCACAGGTTCCGTCGCGTATTTCACGTGCTGTGTATTTGCCATATTTAGTGGCCGGAGAGGCACGTGAAAAAAATCAGGCCAACATGAAACGCAGGCGCCCGATCAACAGCCTAAGCTGTCTACCAGCCCTGCAAAAAAAGAGACAAGGAATCCAACCGTGGATGCATCGACTTCTCAACGCTACACCGCCCGGGCCAGATGGCTGCACTGGGTCATGGCCATTCTGATCGTGCTGGCCTATACCCTGATTCTGAGCCGCACTCAGTTCAGCAAGGGCTCGGAATACCGCTTGCTGGTCGTGCAGAGCCATTACTGGGTCGGCATTGTTATTCTGATCATGGCGTTCTTCCGTGCCGCCGAGCGTCGACGTCATCGTCCACCCGGCATTACACCGCCGCTTGAAGGGGCGTTGCGCATCGTCGCAACCCTGACCCATTACGCGCTGTATGCATTCCTGTTTGCCCAGCCGTTACTGGGCCTGCTGACAGTGATGGTGGAAAAAGGCGCACTGCCCATCCCCCTCACCGACCTGCAGATTCCCTGGCCGCTGGCCACCTCGGACCACCTGGCCGAAACGTTCGAAGACGTGCACAAGTTGCTGGGCTCGATCTTCTACTATGTCATCGGCCTGCATGTGATCGCTGCGCTCTGGCATCACCTGGTGCGCAAGGACAATACCCTCAAGCGCATGCTGTAACTCAGGACGCCGACAGGACCCGGGCAAGCGTGGCTTTCACCTTGCCCATCCCGTCGTGCAGGGCCTGTTCGATTTCCGCCATGGTAATGACGGTCGTCGATTTGCCCGCTGCCGGATTGACCACCAGCGCCAGGCAGGCGTATTCAAGCTCCAGTTCACGCGCCAGCGCGGCTTCGGGCATGCCAGTCATGCCAACGATGTCGCAACCATCACGTTCCAGGCGAATGATTTCGGCAACAGTCTCCAGACGCGGTCCCTGGGTGCAGGCATAGACGCCCCGATCGGAGAACGCGCATCCCTCGGCCGCCAACGCCGCAATCAGCCGGGCGCGCAGCGGTTCGCTGTACGGATAGCTGAAGTCGATGTGCGTGACCGCTTCCAGGTCATCGGCAAAAAACGTGTGCTGACGACCGCTGCTGTAGTCGACCAGATCATGCGGCACACAGAAATGCCCGGTGCCCATGGCCGGATGAATGCCACCGACTGCGTTGACCGCAAGAATCGCTTCGGCCCCCGCCTGCTTGAGCGCCCAGATATTGGCCCGGTAGTTGACCTGATGCGGCGGCAAGCGGTGCGGGTGGCCGTGGCGCGCCAGAAACATCACTTCGCGACCGGCATAGTCGCCGATCTGGATTTCGCCGGACGGTGCACCATAAGGGGTGTTCATTGGCAGGGATTGCCGAATGTTCAGGCCCTCAAGCTGGGTCAGGCCAGTACCGCCAATAATCGCGTAAACAGTCATTGCAAATCCTTAATCGATCAGTTGAGCAGCGCGCAGAGCCTGGAGCGCGGCCTGCCAGCGTGGGTGTTGCCGGTAGTCGGTGCTGGCAGAGGCCTGACCGCGCATACGCGCGATACGTGGCGAAGGCTTGACCTTCAGACGCTGCGCAGCGCCCAGCGCAAGCTCTGCGGCCGCGCGGTCGTTACACACCAGGCCCATGTCGCATCCGGCTGTCAGCGCCGCCTCGATACGGCTGGCCGCATCACCGACGACATGAGCGCCGGCCATCGATAGGTCGTCGCTGAAAATAACACCGTCAAATTGCAGTTCGTCGCGCAGAATGTCCTGCAGCCAGCGCCTTGAAAAACCGGCAGGCTGCGAATCGACCTTCGGGTAGATGACATGCGCTGGCATCACTGCAGCCAGCTGCTGACTCAGACGAGCAAACGGCACCAGATCACTGGCGCGAATCTCTTCCAGGCTACGCTCGTCATTCGGGATAGCCACATGAGAATCGGCTTCAGCCCAGCCGTGGCCGGGGAAATGCTTGCCGGTGGCAGCCATGCCCGCAGCGTTCATCCCACAAATGAACGCCCCTGCCAGCAACGCCGCGCGCTGCGGATCGCCTTCGAACGAACGCGTGCCGACCACAGCGCTGTGCTGATAGTCGAGGTCCAGCACCGGAGCGAAGCTCAGGTCCAGTCCGACCGCCAGCACTTCGGTCGCCATCAGCCAGCCACACTGTTCAGCCAGAAGCTCGGCGTCAGGCTTGTCGGCGATGGCGCGCATCGGCGGCAGGCGCACGAAGCCCTCACGCAGGCGCTGCACCCTGCCGCCCTCCTGATCGACGGCCAGCAGCAGGTCCGGGCGCACGGCACGAATCGCGGCGCTCAACTCACGAACCTGACGGGGATGCTCGATGTTTCGGGCAAAGATGATCAAACCGCCCACTTCGGGCTGACGCAAAAACTGACGGTCTTCGCTGGTCAGCCAGGTGCCGGCGACATCGACCATCAGGGAGCCTTGCAGGCCAGAACTCATAGAAAAACCCTTACATACCAGTGCTCGTTCACAATCCGGGCATGGTGCTTGATCCTGAAGCCCGACGCAATCCGACACGCCGGTGCAGCTTGATTCAGGCAGAGGCTGACTCAATACAGAGGCTTCAGGCCTTGGCGACCGCAGGTGTGCTGGTGCTGCTCTTGGTCCGCGGCCTGAGCTGGGCGGCGATCATCGCAGGGTCGCTGACCCCGGTGTCGGCGCGCATGCCGGCGGCCAGAAACGGCACCATCAGGCGCATGACCTGCTCGATGGAAGTATTGACGCCGAAATCGGTCTCGGCAATGGCGCGCAACGCCTTGATGCCGGACATGCTGAACGCCGCAGCGCCGAGCATGAAGTGCACGCGCCAGAACAGCTCGATGGGCGGAATGCGCGGCGCGGCTTCGTTGACCAGCGTCATGTAGCGACGGAACACCTTGCCGTACATGTCTTCGAGGTAGCGGCGCAGGTGGCCCTGGCTCTGACTGAAGGCAAGCCCCAGCAGGCGCATGAAGATCGACAGGTCGTTACCGCTGCGCGGCTGCACCACAAGCGCCTGCTCGACGAGAATCTCCAGCAGTTCCTCAAGGCTTGGCTTGTGTTCGGGTTTTGCCTGGCGACGTTCCAGCTCGCGATCGAGACTGATGCAGAACGGTCCCAGAAAACGCGAGAACACGGCCTGAATCAACGCCTTCTTCGAGCCGAAGTGATAATTCACTGCAGCCAGATTGACCGACGCCTTGCTGGTGATAAGACGCAAGGACGTTTCGGCAAAGCCTTTCTCTGCAAATAATTGCTCTGCAGCATCAAGAATGCGTTCAACGGTTTCCGACTGGGCCATGGCTCTCTGCCTAACAAACGAACGTTTGAAACATACGTATCAAACGCCTCGGTTGTCAAGTCGGCCCGTTCATTTTGTGGCCGAACAGTCACGATAGTGGATGTTAAATGACAAACCTCAGGTATTGCCGAGGTTTTTGACGGGAGGCGCTGCGTGGGTTGGCCACCGCTCGGCAGCGAAAATGAAATGGATGATTGCCAACGCGCCTTCACTGTATATAATCCCAGTCACTGTATAAAAAGCCAGAGCGCCCCTCATGATCAAACTGACGCCACGCCAGGCTGAAATCCTGGGTTTCATCAAACGCTGCCTGGAAGACAACGGGTTCCCGCCGACACGTGCGGAAATCGCTCAGGAGCTGGGCTTCAAATCGCCCAACGCGGCGGAAGAGCACCTCAAGGCACTGGCGCGCAAAGGCGCCATCGAAATGACCCCGGGTGCTTCACGCGGCATTCGCATCCCCGGCTTCGAAGCGCGGCCGGATGACAGCAGCCTGCCGGTCATTGGCCGCGTTGCAGCAGGTGCACCGATCCTGGCTCAGCAACACATCGAAGAGTCCTGCAACATCAACCCTTCCTTCTTCCACCCGAGCGCCAACTACCTGTTGCGCGTTCATGGCATGAGCATGAAAGACGTCGGCATTCTGGATGGCGATCTGCTCGCCGTGCACACCACGCGCGAGGCCCGCAACGGCCAGATCGTGGTTGCCCGGATAGGCGATGAAGTGACCGTCAAGCGTTTCAAGCGTGAAGGCAGCAAGGTCTGGCTGCTGGCGGAAAACCCTGATTTCGCACCCATCGAGGTCGATCTCAAGGATCAGGAACTGGTGATCGAAGGTTTGAGCGTCGGCGTCATTCGCCGCTAAGGAGACGTTATGCAGTTCCATCAAGCACCGCAATCGCAATTGCCGCTGTTCGAGGCGTTTCTGGCTCAGCCCATCGCCCCGCTGCTCACAGATGCAGTCGAAACGCCGTGGGGCGATGAACCAGAGCCCTTCAGTGAACTGTCATTGCGCGGTGCCGCCGGGAACTGCCTCAACCTTCTGGCGCCCATCCTTCGGGAACTGAGCGAGGAACTGGATGCGCGCTGGCTGACACTGATCGCCCCGCCATCCAGCCTGACGCAGACATGGCTACGCGATGCCGGACTGAACAGGGAGCGGATTCTTCTTCTGCAGCCACGCGGTACGCAAAGCGTACTGGAGCTGACTCGCGAAGCACTTCGACTGGGCCGTAGCCATACGGTGGTGAGCTGGATCAACCCGCTGGGCGCCATAGCGCGCCAGCAATTGATCAGTGCAGCAAAAATCGGGGAAGCGCAAAGCCTGAACATCCGGCTGGGCTGAGGCCCAGTCCTCGATCAGTGCAGAACGTGAGGCACATCATCCTTTTCGACTTCGCCTTCAGCCAGGCGGCCAGCCATCTGCACACCCACACTCAACATGGCTTTGGCGACCTCGACAT
Organism: Pseudomonas syringae pv. coryli str. NCPPB 4273; assembly: GCF_000972175.1. Lineage (NCBI taxonomy): Bacteria > Pseudomonadati > Pseudomonadota > Gammaproteobacteria > Pseudomonadales > Pseudomonadaceae > Pseudomonas > Pseudomonas syringae pv. coryli. The sequence goes on from NZ_AWQP01000053.1 coordinate 53,097, forward strand.
GCTGACCTTGCATGAACGCTTTGGCATCCGCAGAAAAATCAAGCGTTACCAGAGAACCCTCGTCATCGGCACGACGCAGCTCGATACGTCCGTCAGGTAGTTCGACAATTTCCAGGAAAGAGGTAGGCATTGGTACAGTTACTCCGCGATAAGCCGGCATTGTAACAGCCTGCCAGCCCTTACTTCATTGGTTTTCAGCACTCGCTCAGGCCTTCACGAAAACGGATGGCCAACCCTTTGAGTTGTTGACGCCAATTTTCAAGCTCTGCACGTGAGAGTTCAGACTCCGGCTCGGCGTCCAGGTTCACTGCCTGTATCATCGGCTGCGTGACATCACCCTTGAGCTTTTTCGGCGCACGCGGTGGTTCATACAAGGCATTATAGGCCGCCAGCAATTGCGCAAGCCATGTCTGGCGATTCTGGGCGAGTTCTACCAGCTCGGCCATTTCGGGAATGGCGATGGCGTTCAGCACTTCCTGCGTCAACAATTCTTCCGCACGGCGCGCACCGGCCTGCGGCAGACGGTAATAGCCGGCGATCTCGTGACACAGGCCCAGCAGCGCACCATACAGATGAAACAGCGCGGATTCGCGCTCTGCCTGCAACAACGCAGGAGAGTTCACCGCCTGCCCCTTCTCCGCCCTGCCCAACGCTTCGAGCGAGAGCCCTGCGAAATAGATTTTCTGGTTGGTACGGGTATAGAGCTCATGAGCCATGGCGACACTCTCCATAACGATGGGATAGAGAACAGCATAGCCTGCGGCGCCTGGACACTCCGGCGAAACAGGCGAACGCCTATCGAAAACAGCGCCCGGCTCACGTGAGCCGGGCGCTTGCGATCAACGCTTGTCTTCAACCTTCCATGCGCTGCCGTCGTAGAACGCACGCCAGCCGGTAGGCTTGCCTTCTACTTCGGTCTGGACGTATTGCTCTTTGGTCTTGCGGCTGTAGCGGATCACTGCTGGACGACCGTCCGGATCCTTCTTCGGCGCTTCGCAAAGGAAGTGATACTTGGGATCGATTTCGTCCTTGTGCGGAGCGATTTCGATGACCAGCGGTGCGCGGGTTTCGCGATTCTTCGGGAACTGGCTGGCGGCCAGGAACAGGCCCGAAGCCCCATCACGCAGGATGTAGGTATCGTCAACCTTGTCGCACTTGAGCTCCGGCATTTTCACCGGGTCCATCTTCGGCGGCGCCGCGTCACCGCTCTTCAGCAGTTTACGGGTGTTCTTGCAGTCCGGGTTGGTGCAGCCGAAGAACTTGCCGAAACGGCCGGTCTTGAGCTGCATCTCGCTGCCACACTTGTCACATTCCAGGCTCGGACCTTCATAGCCTTTGATGCGGTAAGTGCCTTCCTCGATCTCGTAACCCGTGCAATCAGGGTTATTGCCGCAGATATGCAGCTTGTGCTTCTCGTCCAGCAGGTAGGCGTCCATCGCCGTGCTGCAGATCGGGCAGCGATGCTTGCCGCGCAGAACCCGCGACTCGGACTCACCCTCATCATCGTCGGCAATTTCGTCGCCAGGAGTCAGATTGACGGTCGCCTTGCAGCGTTCCTTGGGTGGCAGGCTGTAGCCGGAGCACCCCAGGAAAACGCCCGTCGAGGCGGTACGGATCTGCATTGGACGACCGCACACCTTGCACGGGATATCGGTCATCACCGGCTGGTTGGCGCGCATGCCGCCATCGGCAGCCTCGGCCACGTCGAGCTTTTTGCGGAAATCGCCGTAGAACTCGTCCAGCACGTTTTTCCAGTCGCGCTCACCCTGGGCCACGTCGTCGAGGTTCTCTTCCATCCCCGCGGTAAAGCCATAGTCCATCAGATTGGAAAAGCTTTCGGACAGACGTCCGGTGACGATGTCGCCCATCTTTTCCGAGTAGAAGCGGCGGTTATGCAACGCCACGTAGCCACGGTCCTGGATGGTCGAAATGATTGCTGCATAAGTCGACGGACGGCCGATGCCACGTTTTTCCATCTCCTTGACCAGGCTCGCTTCCGAGTAACGCGCAGGCGGCTTGGTGAAGTGCTGGCTCGGGTCGATCTTGTTCAGTTTCAGGGTCTCGCCCTGCGCCATGTCCGGCAGAACATCGTCATCGCCAGGCTTGGCCATCTGCGGCAGCGCACGGGTATAACCGTCGAATTTCAGGATGCGGCCCTTGGCACGCAGCTCGAAATCGCTAGCGGCGACCGTGACGGTGGTCGACAGGTATTGCGCAGGCAGCATCTGGCAGGCCACGAACTGACGCCAGATCAACTCGTAAAGCCGCTCGGCGTCACGCTCCATCCCGGTCAGTTTGCTCGGGTGAGTGTTGACGTCGGAAGGACGAATCGCTTCGTGCGCTTCTTGCGCGCCTTCCTTGCTGCTGTAGACGTTAGGCGACTCCGGCAGGTACTTCTTGCCGAATTCGGTTTCGATGTAGTCACGCGCCATGCTGACGGCATCAGCCGACAGGTTGGTCGAGTCGGTACGCATGTAAGTGATGTAGCCCGCTTCGTACAAGCGCTGAGCCATCATCATGGTCTTCTTCACGCCGAATCCCAGACGATTGCTCGCCGCCTGCTGCAGGGTCGAGGTGATGAACGGCGCCGATGGCTTGCTGCTGGTCGGCTTGTCTTCACGCTTGACGATGCTGTAGCTGGACGCCTTGAGCTTTTCAAGGGCAGCCATGGCCTGGGTTTCATTCAGCGGCTTGAACGCTTCGCCGTTTTCACGCGCCACTTCGAAACGCACATTGGCGCCCTTGGCGGTGCCCAGATCGGCGTGGATCTCCCAGTATTCCTCAGGGTTGAACGCACGGATTTCACGTTCGCGTTCGACCACCAGTTTTACTGCGACCGACTGCACACGTCCGGCGGACAAGCCGCGGGCGACCTTCTGCCAGAGCAGTGGCGAGACCATGTAGCCAACGACGCGGTCGAGGAAGCGACGCGCCTGCTGGGCGTTGACCCGGGCAATATCCAGTTCGCCTGGCTTGGAAAACGCTTCCTGAATGGCTTTCTTGGTGATTTCGTTGAACACCACGCGCTTGTAACGGCTGTCATCCCCACCGATGGCTTCGCGCAGGTGCCAGGCGATGGCTTCCCCTTCGCGGTCCAAGTCCGTCGCGAGATAGATGATGTCGGCATCCTTGGCGAGCTTGCGCAGCTCTTCAATGACCTTTTCCTTGCCGGGGAGGATCTCGTACTTGGCTTTCCAGCCGTGTTCCGGATCGACTCCCATGCGCGAGACCAGCTGGCGTTGCGCCTTTTCTTTCGGCGTCAGTACCGGGCCTTCGCCCGCAGCAGCCTTGCCACGCTTGGCGGCAGGATCTTTGGCGGCACTCGCCGAACCGCTGGTGGGCAGGTCTCGGATATGGCCGATACTCGACTTCACCACGTACTGGTTGCCCAAATACTTGTTGATGGTCTTGGCCTTAGCCGGGGATTCCACGATGACCAGCGATTTGCCCATGGATCAGAAAATTCCTGAATACTAGATGAAAGACAGTGAGGAGCTTGTAAAGGCCACGCTATATATAGTGGCTACAAGGTGAGGTCAAGCACAGCCTGTTGTGCAATCGCCTCTCACGTTCGGGAAAACAGGCTGGGTTCAGCCTCAACCAGAGCAAAGCGCGGGACGTGCTCGCCGTCAACCTCGACCGACTCCAGAAACATGCTCAAGGGACGTACCCACATGCCGAAATCGCCGTACAAAGCCTGATAAAACACGACTTCCTCTTCGGTTTCGGAATGTTTTGCAACGCTGAAAACCCGATAGTGCGGGCCCTTGTAATGGCGATAGAGCCCTGGTTGCAGTTGCATGTCGCGGTCCCCTTGTAACACGTCCAAAAAATTTGCCTGAAACCATTTTTTCAAAAAACAAAAGCCGGGGCACCAAGCCCCGGCTCGCATCACACTCGGGAATCAGACGCGTTCGAAAACGGTCGCGATGCCCTGACCCAGACCAATACACATGGTCGACACACCGAAGGTGCCGCCATTTTGCTTCATGACATTGAGCAAAGTGCCGGAGATGCGTGCACCGGAACACCCGAAAGGATGCCCAAGAGCGATGGCGCCGCCGTGCAGGTTAACCTTCTCGTTCATCTTGTCGAGCACTTTCAAATCTTTCAACACCGGCAAGGCCTGTGCAGCGAAGGCTTCGTTGAGCTCGAAGAAGTCGATATCGGCAATACTCAGGCCGGCGCGCTTGAGCGCTTTCTGGGTGGCCGGAACCGGACCATAGCCCATGATTGCGGGGTCGACACCGGCCACTGCCATCGAACGGATCACCGCCAGCGGCTGGATACCGAGGTCCTGGGCACGCTGGGCCGACATGACGATCATGCACGACGCACCGTCAGTGATCTGCGAGGACGTACCGGCAGTCACGGTGCCACCTTTTGGATTGAAGGCAGGCTTGAGTGCCGCCAGACTTTCCAGAGTGGTGTCCGGACGGATGGTTTCATCGTAGTCGAAGACCTTGAGGAAACCGTTCTCGTCATAGCCCTGCATCGGGATGATTTCGTCCTTGAACTTGCCTTCCAGCGTCGCCTTGTGCGCCAGCTGGTGGGAACGCAGACCGAACGCGTCCTGCTGCTCGCGGGTGATGCCGTGCATTTTTCCGAGCATTTCGGCGGTCAGGCCCATCATGCCGGAGGCCTTGGCAGCGTGCAGGGACATGTGCGGGTTCGGGTCAACACCATGCATCATGCTGACATGACCCATGTGCTCGACACCGCCGATGACGAACACATCACCGTTGTTGGTCATGATTGCCTGAGCAGCCGTGTGCAGCGCGCTCATGGACGAACCACAAAGACGGCTTACCGTCTGGGCGGCCGAGGTGTGCGGGATCTGGGTCAGCAATGACGCCATGCGCGCGATGTTCCAGCCCTGCTCCAGGGTCTGGTTGACGCAGCCCCAGATCACGTCCTCGACTTCAGCCGGGTCGACCTTGTTGTTGCGCTCGAGCAATTTGCTGATCAGGTGCGCGGACATATCTTCGGCGCGGGTGTTGCGGTGCATGCCGCCCTTGGAGCGGCCCATCGGGGTGCGACCGAAGTCGACAATCACGACGTCTCTTGGATTAAGGCTCATTGGTTCATTCCTCGGAAGACGCTTGACCGAAGAAGCTCTGGCCTTTGGCGGCCATCTCACGCAGCTTCGCGGTCGGTTGATACAGGGCACCCAGTTCGGCGTATTGGTCAGCCAGGGCAACGAATTCGGCAACACCGATGGAATCGATGTAGCGCAGCGCGCCGCCACGGAATGGAGGGAAACCGATACCGTAGATCAGGCCCATGTCAGCCTCGGCAGCGGTTTCGACAATGCCGTCTTCCAGGCAGCGGACCGTTTCCAGGCACAGCGGGATCATCATCCAGTTGACGATGTCTTCATCGCTGACTTCGCGCAGCTCGTAGACAATCGGCTTGAGCACGTCCAGCACTGCCGGGTCATTGACCTTCTTGGGCTTGCCCTTCTTGTCGGTCTCGTACGCGTAGAAACCCTTGCCGTTCTTCTGCCCGAGGCGCTTGGCGTCGTACAGAGCATCGATCGCAGAGCGACGATCATCTTTCATACGATCAGGGAAACCTTCGGCCATGACGTCACGACCGTGGTGGCCGGTGTCGATACCGACCACGTCCATCAGGTAGGCAGGGCCCATCGGCCAGCCGAATTTCTCCATGACCTTGTCGATGCGCACAAAATCCACGCCCGCACTGACCAGTCTGGCGAAACCACCGAAATACGGGAACAGCACGCGGTTGACCAGAAAGCCCGGGCAGTCGTTGACCACGATCGGGTTCTTGCCCATTTTCTTGGCGTAGGCAACGGTCGTGGCGACCGCTTCTTCACTGGATTTCTCGCCACGGATCACTTCCACCAGCGGCATCATGTGCACCGGGTTGAAGAAGTGCATGCCGACGAAATTTTCCGGGCGCTTGAGGGCCTGGGCCAGCAGGCTGATCGAGATGGTCGAGGTGTTGGACGCCAGAATGGTGTTTTCACCCACGTTGGCTTCGACTTCGGCCAGTACCGCCTGCTTGACCTTGGGGTTCTCGACGACTGCTTCGACGACCAGATCGACATTGCCGAAATCGCCGTAGGACAGCGTAGGACGAATGGCGTTAAGCGCTTCGGCCATCTTCGCCGCGGTCAGACGACCTTTCTCCAGGCGACCGCCAAGCAGTTTGGACGCTTCGTTCAGACCCAGTTGAATGGCTTCTTCGCGGATATCCTTCATCAGGATCGGCGTGCCTTTGACTGCCGACTGATAAGCGATGCCGCCGCCCATGATCCCGGCGCCCAGCACGGCCGCCTGCTTCACGTCCTTGGCAATCTTGTCGTAGCCCTTGGCTTTCTTTTTCAGCTCCTGATCGTTCAGGAACAGGCCGATCAGACTCTGCGCGGCAGCAGTCTTGGCCATTTTCACGAAACCGGCGGCTTCGATTTCCAGCGCCTTGTCACGACCGAAGTTGGCGGCTTTCTGGATGGTCTTGATGGCTTCGACCGGGGCCGGATAGTTCGGGCCGGCCTGACCTGCGACGAAGCCCTTGGCGGTTTCGAATGCCATCATCTGTTCGATGGCATTGAGCTTGAGCTTGTCCAGCTTCGGCTGACGCTTGGCCTTGTAATCGAACTCGCCGGAAATGGCGCGCTGGATCAAATCAAGGGCGGCGGCCTGCAGCTTGTCGGGCGCTACCACTGCGTCCACGGCACCGACCTTGAGAGCGTCTTCCGCAGCGTTTTCCTTGCCCGAGGCAATCCACTCGATCGCGTTGTCGGCACCAATGATGCGTGGCAGACGCACGGTGCCGCCGAAACCCGGGTACAGGCCCAGCTTGACCTCGGGCAGACCGACGCGAGCGCTGCTGGCAATGACTCGATAGTCTGCGGCCAGGCACATTTCCAGACCGCCGCCTAGCGCGATACCGTTGATTGCCACGACAGTCGGCACGTTCAGGTCTTCGAAATCACTGAAAATCCTGTTCGCTTCCAGATTGCCGGCGACCAGCTCAGCTTCCGGCAACTTGAAGTTGTCGACGAATTCGGTGATATCGGCGCCGACAATGAATGAATCTTTGCCACTGGTGACAATCACGCCCTTGACCGATGCGTCGGCCTTGACCGCATCGACTGCCTGGCGGAACTCATTGAGGGTGAGACGGTTGAACTTGTTGACGGACTCACCCTTGAGGTCGAAATTCAATTCGACGATGCCACTTTCAAGAGCCTTAACCGTGATGGCTTTACCTTCGTAAATCATCAACTGATCTCCACAATATGGAAGCTGAACAATACCCGCCGGACCTCAATGTCCGACGGGGCTACGACGTCGCCGTCGATGAACACGCCAAATCACACGCTTACCGCCGCGACGTGGTAGTCGGGATTCTGTCAGAGCCCTCTGACGACCAAACGCTCATTTCATACGCCCGTTTGATTTGGGTACGCACACCATCAGGCATAACCACACGATTGTCAATTCGACAAAACGCCTGAAAATCCACGTTTTAACAGGAGCATGCGCAAGGCCCATAATGCCCACGAAGACCTGCGATCCTCCATCATTCGCAGTAATGATAGTGGCCATTCGAATACCCTGCAGCTGCAGCATGGGGCACGCCGTAATACGCCGCCACGCAAGGCCTGGCGGGCTTCTGCATGACGATAGCCGCGACGCGTGACATTCGATAGGCGCCGCGAACAATCAGCCAGGAACGCACCGCACGAGGGCACGCGCAAAAAATATTTGCAGGAATCGCGACAAAAAGGAGCAAAAGGTCTAGAGTCGCAGCACTGCGCCACAAGAGGCTCGCAATGCAGCTGATTTGCGGGTGCGCAACAGCGAAAGCCGACATGGCGGCGAAAGCCTGTCGGCACGCGACGAATTATCGGCCTGCCTGGCCAACCCCGGCCCGATGTTGTTATCGGGCTTTTTAATGCCTGCGATTCAGGGTCAGGCCAGCGCCTTGAGCAGCGCATCAATACGCTGTAACACTTCTGCCTCGCCCCGCTCCGCCCAGTACACCGCAACCAGCTGCCCGTCAGCCTCGACCTTGTAGGCATCCACGGGCAATGTTTGCAGGTAAGGAAGCAGCTTCGCGTCTTCGCAAGGCTCGCGCCAGCGGTTGCACCACACGCCCGGCTCGCTTTGCCAGTACACCCAGGCATCTGCATGCGAGCCCAGACGCGGACGATGGTACTGCGCGCAAGGGCTGGGCGGCTCCTTGCTCAGCCAGTGCGGCCACTCCTGCGGGGTCAGTTGCATGCCCATGCCCAGGCGCCGCGCCTGCATGCGCAACGCCATCCTGCCGCTCTGCTGGCGCGAGGGACGTAACCACACCAGCGGACTCAACATCACACCAATGATTGACAGGACTATCCAGACCGTCATATTTCTTGCCCCCAGCCGATTTCAGGCTCTTTACAACACTCTTGAAAACAATGACTTGCACATGGGCCTGCCCAGATGCCAACGAAAGAGCCATACTCTCATCATTGCAATTCTCCCGGAGGACACCCTCATGCCATACAAACACATTCTGGTTGCCATCGACCTCACCGATGAGTGTGACCCGGTTATCCGTCGCGCCAGCGGGCTGGCCAAGGCCAGCGGGGCAAAACTGTCGGTCGTGCACATTGTCGAACCGATCGCCATGGCGTTCGGCGGCGACGTGCCGATGGACCTTTCACAGTTGCAACAGCAACAGATCGACCAGGCCAGGGAGAAGCTTGCAAAGCTGGAGGTCAAGCATACGGAGCTGGAGAACAGCAAAAGCCACATGGTGTTCGGCCAGCCACGCCAGGAAATCCACAAGCTGGCCAAGAGCGAAGCGTGCGATCTGATCGTTGTCGGCAGCCATGGCCGTCACGGCCTGGCCCTGCTGCTCGGCTCGACAGCCAACGACGTTCTGCACGGCGCACCGTGCGATGTGCTGGCGGTGAGCCTCAAGAAACCCGAGTAAGCTGACCTGCTACAGCGAAAAGCCCGGTCAACCCGGGCTTTTCTGCATGTCAGGAACGCGCCGGACGATCACTCGTCCAGTTCGGCCCAACGCTCCAGCAGCTTGTCCAGCTCGGCCTGCAGGTTTTCCAGCTGCGCCAGCACGGCTGCAGTCTGCTCCGCCGAGCGCTGGTAGAAGCCCGGCTCGGCCATTTCCGCGTTCAGCGCGGCCATCTTGCCTTCGACTTCATCGATCTGCGCAGGCAACGCCTCCAGTTCGCGCTGAAGCTTATAGCTGAGCTTCTTCTTCGCCACCGGCATGTCCTGAGCGGCGACCGGTGCGGCCTGCACCACAGCGCTGGCCAGCTCGGCCTTGCCCGACTTGGTGTCGGCGACGCCCAGCAGACGCGGCGAACCGCCCTGACGCAGCCAGTCCTGATAACCACCCACGTACTCGCGAACCTTGCCCTCGCCTTCGAACACCAGGGTGCTGGTGACGACGTTGTCGAGGAATGCCCGGTCGTGACTGACCATCAGCACAGTGCCCTTGAAGGTCAGCAGAACCTCTTCGAGCAGCTCCAGAGTTTCGACGTCCAGGTCGTTGGTGGGTTCGTCGAGCACCAGCAGGTTGGCTGGCTTGCTGAACAGCTTGGCCAGCAACAGACGGGCACGCTCGCCACCGGACAGCGCCTTGACCGGCGTGCGGGCACGCTGCGGGCTGAACAGGAAGTCGCCGAGATAGCTCAACACATGACGGCTCTGGCCGTCGATGTCGATGAAATCACGTCCCTCGGCAACGTTGTCGATTACGGTCTTTTCCAGATCGAGCTGGTGACGCAACTGATCGAAATAGGCCACATCCAGACGCGTGCCGACTTCAACCTTGCCGCCGGTCGGCTGCAGGTTGTCGAGCATCAGCTTGAGCAGCGTGGTCTTGCCGGTACCGTTGGCGCCGAGCAGACCGATACGGTCCTCGCGCTGCAGGACCATGGAGAAATCCTTGATCAGGGTCGGCCCGCCCGGGTGGGCGAAGCTGACGTTATCGAGCACCATGACCTGCTTGCCGGATTTCTCGGCGGTGTCGAGCTGAATGTTGGCCTTGCCGGTACGCTCACGGCGCTCGCTGCGCTCTACACGCAGCTCCTTGAGCGCACGCACGCGACCTTCGTTACGGGTACGACGCGCCTTGATGCCCTGGCGTATCCAGACTTCTTCCTGAGCCAGACGCTTGTCGAACAGTGCGTTGGCGGTCTCTTCGGCGGCCAGCGCGGCTTCCTTGTGGACCAGGAAACTGGCGTAGTCGCCATCCCAGTCGATCAGGCCGCCGCGGTCCAGCTCGAGGATGCGGGTCGCAAGGTTTTGCAGGAATGCCCGGTCGTGCGTGATGAACAGCACTGCACCCTGGAAATCCTTGAGGGCTTCTTCAAGCCAGGCGATGGCGCCGATATCCAGGTGGTTGGTAGGCTCGTCGAGCAACAGCAGGTCCGGCTCGGACACCAGCGCCTGGGCCAGCAGAACACGGCGACGCCAGCCACCGGACAGTTCGGCGAGGGTCTTGTCGGCAGGCAGCTGCAAGCGGCTGAGCGTGCTGTCGACCAGCTGCTGCAAGCGCCAGCCATCACGGGCTTCGAGGTCCTGCTGAACGTGCATCAGCTTGTTCAGGTCTTCCTCGGTGACGCAGTTCTGCGCCAGGTGGTGGTACTCGGCCAGCAAGGCACCGACGCCATCCAGACCTTCGGCAACCACGTCGAACACCGTCCGTCCGTCGGCTACCGGCAATTCCTGGGGCAATTCGCCGATCTTGAGGCCGGGCGCGCGCCAGACAGCCCCGTCATCAGGCTTCTGAACGCCTTTTACCAGCTTCAACATGCTGGATTTGCCTGTGCCGTTACGGCCGATGATGCACACCCGCTCGCCACGGGCGATCTGCCAGGACACCTTGTCCAATAACGGCATGGCGCCGAAAGCAAGGGACACATCGCTGAATTTGAGCAGGGTCATGAGCTTCTCCAAAAACCGGGCGCGCATTCTACCTGAGATAGCAGGCAGATGTCGGCATTCATGGCACCGCCGCGCGCCTCGACAAGACTTTATGACCGCCAATTATTTCCATATGAGACAAGCTCGTCGGCAATGCTTTCACCAAGAGCTGGCAAAAGGCTAAGCTAGCAATACTTTTCACCGACTCATCTGCTCGGAAGTCTCATGCGCAGTCGTTTGTTCAGCTTTTTATCGTGCCTGCTCCTCTCCGCCACCGCCGTCCAGACTGCTCATGCGGTAGACCTCAACCAACAACGCAAGTATTACGACGAAGCGAAGCGCGCACTGGCCAAGGGCGATTCCGGCCCCTACCAGATGTACGCCACGGCCCTGGCCGACTATCCGCTGGAGCCTTACCTCGAATACGACGAACTGACGGCGCGCCTGAAAACGGCAAGCAATCCCGAAATCGAGAAGTTTCTTGCCGAGCACGGCGACCTGCCGCAAGCCAACTGGATGAAGCTGCGCTGGTTGCGCTGGCTGGCCGAGCGTGGCGACTGGCAAACCTTCGTCAAGTATTACGACCCGAAGATGAAGTTCGTCGAGCTGGACTGCCTGTACGGTCAGTACCAGTTGAACAGCAACAAGCGCGCCGAAGGTTTCGCCAGTGCCGAAAAGCTCTGGATGACCGGCAAGACATTACCCGCTGCCTGTGACGGTTTCTTTGCCCAGTGGGCGGCCGCCGGCCAGCTGACCGAACAGAAGCGCTGGCAGCGCGCCAAGCTGGCGGCGCAGACGCGCAATTACAGTCTGGCCAGCACGCTGGTGGACAGCCTCAACTCGCTGGCACCGCAAGGACGCCTGCTGCTGGCTGTCGCGCAGAAACCCGAGATGGTCAACAACCCGTCGCAATTTGCCCCGGTAGACGAAGCGATGTCCGACGTGGTCGGTCTCGGCCTGCGCCGGCTCGCCAAGCAGGACCCGCAGAAAGCCCTGTCGATGCTCGATGGCTATGCCGCGACCATGCATTTCTCCCGCGAAGAGCAGGTCGAGATTGCCAAGGAAATCGGCCTGACCCTGGCACGTCGTTATGACGACCGCGCACTGGAGGTCATGACCAAATACGACCCTGAATTGCGTGACGACACCGTGACCGAGTGGCGCCTGCGCCTGCTGCTGCGTCTGGGTCGCTGGGAAGATGCCTATGAGCTCGCGCGTCGACTGCCCAAGGATCTGGCAGCGACCAATCGCTGGCGTTACTGGGAAGCCCGCTCTCTGGAACTGGCACAACCCAACAGCCCGCTGATTGCCGCGCTGTACAAGGATGTCGCCAAAGAGCGTGACTTCTACGGCTTTCTGGCTGCCGACCGCACCCAGAGCCCGTACCAGCTCAACAACAAGCCGCTGGTGCTGAGCCAGGCGCTGATCAACAAGGTACGCAACACGCCGGGCGTGCGTCGCGCACTGGAGTTTCACGATCGCGGCGAGATCGTCAACGGTCGGCGCGAGTGGTATCACGTGAGCCGCCTGTTCAATCGTGACGAGATGGTTGCCCAGGCCAAGCTGGCCTACGACATGCAATGGTATTTCCCGGCAATCCGTACCATCAGCCAGGCGCAATACTGGGATGATCTGGATATTCGCTTCCCGATGGCACACCGCGACACGCTGGTACGCGAAGCCAAGGTGCGTGGCCTGCATTCGAGCTGGGTGTTCGCCATCACGCGCCAGGAAAGCGCCTTCATGGACGATGCCCGCTCGGGCGTCGGTGCCAGCGGGCTGATGCAACTGATGCCTGCCACCGCCAAGGAGACCGCGCGCAAGTACAGCATCCCGCTGGCCTCGCCTCAGCAGGTGCTGGACCCGGACACCAATATCCAGCTGGGTGCCGCCTACCTGAGCTCGGTGCATGCGCAGTTCAACGGTAATCGGGTGCTCGCCTCAGCGGCCTACAACGCCGGCCCGGGCCGTGTGCGCCAATGGCTTAAAGGTGCCAACCATCTGGCCTTCGATGTCTGGGTAGAGAGCATTCCGTTCGATGAAACCCGCCAGTACGTGCAAAACGTATTGTCGTACTCGGTGATCTACGGCCAGAAGCTCAACTCCCCTCAGCCTCTGGTCGACTGGCACGAGCGGTTCTTCGACGACCAGTGACCGGTCGGCAGGAGTGCTGCGCTCAGCACTCCTGCCGGACAACGGCAGTCCCCGCCCCTACTCCAGCACTTCGACGGACATGCCCACTTCAAGCTCGCCCAACCCCTCGTTGGCCACGTTCTGGCCGAACAGCACGTTGCCTTCCACTTCCCGATAATTCTTGAGCGTGGCGAACGGTTCGCGATCTGCACTGCGCTCGCCGGTTGCCGGGTCGACAGTGGTCAGGATGCAGCGTGCGCAAGGCGTGAGCAGCTGGAACTCGATGTCGCCGATGCGGATGCGTTTCCAGCCATCCTCGGCAAAGGCCTCGGCCCCTTCGATCACCAGATTGGGCCTGAAGCGCAGCATTTCCATCGGCCTGCCCATGCGCGCTGACAGGTCATCGAGCGATCCCTGACCGATCAGCAACAGTGGAAAACCATCGGCAAAGCTCACCCGGTCGTTGACCGTCTGATAGCCGCCAGGGATCCAGCGTGCACGCTCCGCCGGCAGATAGACCATACGCGTGGGCTTGCCGATAAACCGGCTGACCCATTCGGCCGCCTCATCGCCCGCATCCGGCACCTGCAGCGAGTCACGCCAGACGGTGACGCCACGCAGATTCAGGTCGATATTCAGCGGAACCGCGACGTCCAGGGGTTCGAAGCCAGGTGCCGAAAGCGTCACGCCGCCACTGGCGTTCCACAATACCGACAGTTGGGACATGTGCGGCAGCGCACGCTGAGTGAAGAACCGGCCATTGCTGGCGTCGACCAGCATCCAGCGTCGATCACCCGCCAACCCCAACGCATCGAACGATGCGCGCTGCATCGACTCGGCCTTGCAGGATTTGAGCGGGAAACGATAGAGCGAGCTGAGACGTAACATGGGCGCCGATTCCTTTGAGGGCTGGATAAGCTTTGCTGCAGACAGCAAAGCTTATCCGATGCCGGAGCCGGCGGCACTCGCGATGAAGAATCGCGCGCGGCGTCAGACAATCATCAAAAGACGTTCGCGCACGACCTCGACCAGCTTGTCGGGCTGGAACTTGGAAAGGAAGTTGTCACAGCCGACCTTCTTGACCATCGATTCGTTGAAGCTGCCGGACAACGAGGTATGCAGGACGATGTACAGGCCGCGCAGGCGTGCATCGTTACGAATCTCGGTGGTCAGGCGGTAGCCGTCCATTTCCGGCATTTCCGCATCGGTGAACACCATCAGCAGCTTCTCATGCACGTTCTCGCCTGCATCCGCCCAGGCCTTGAGCATGTTCAGCGCCTTGAGACCATCGCTGGCGACGTGCAGCTTGAGACCCAACTGAGACAGCGTGTCGCGCAACTGCGCCAGCGCAACCTTGGAGTCGTCGACCAGCAACACTTCGCGGCCACGGGCGTTTTCCAGCACCGGGTCTTCGAGCTTTTCGCGGGACACCTTGGCGTTGTAAGGCACGATCTCGGCGAGTACTTTTTCAACGTCGATGATCTCTACGAGCTGATCATCGACCTTGCTGATCGCGGTCAGGTAATGCTGACGACCGGCGCTGACCGGCGGCGGCATGATGGCATCCCAGTTCATGTTGACGATGCGGTCGACACCGCCAACCAGAAAGGCCTGAACCGATCGGTTGTATTCGGTGACGATGATCGTGCTGCCTGGGCCCGGGACCAGCGGACGCATGCCGATGGCCTGGGAGAGGTCGATCACCGGAAGGGTCTGGCCGCGCAGGTTGACCACGCCGCACACAAACGAGTGGCGTTGCGGCATGAGGGTCAGCTTGGGTAGCTGCAATACTTCCTGGACCTTGAACACGTTGATCGCAAACAACTGCCGACCGGCAAGGCGAAACATGAGGATTTCCAGGCGATTCTCGCCCACCAGTTGTGTGCGCTGATCTACTGTGTCGAGAATGCCTGCCATTATTAGCTCCTGAAGCGATGGTCACATTGATTCTGTTGAGCCTGTATCGGCTGAAATCAGCCGGACCTTAATGGCGATGAACGGCCACTCTCAAGCATTGATGTCATTTTACCATCATGCTTTACTGATGTCGCTTTCAAGACACGCAAATGCAGCTCCAAACCAACACCGAAAATGCCTCGGTGCCTCTCTGCGACCAAAACCAAATCAAATATCTGCAAAAAGTCAATCAGGGATAACCTGATATGATCGACATCTAATTGCCACTATTGTGACGGCATTCTCACTACATGAATGGCGTTTGATTTGTGTCCGCGTCCCAATCCTTGCAATCGAGTGGCGCTGGCAACATTCAGAAACGCCCTACATACTTTTGTTTGAAATCGACATTAACTGTCAGCCATTCGCCGCGGGCGGAAGTTCGCTATCCATGATCAGTGGAGACAAAGGATGCTGAGCCACAACGATTGGCAGCACAAGCACGACCAGTTCCTGAGCCTGTCTCAGGCACTTCTGCACAAGTCGGAAGAATGTCTTTCGCATCTGGAGCTGATCCCCAACGATGAGGACGCTACCGGCTGCCTGTTGACCACCCTGCGCAAGCTCGCGCAGGAGGCAGAAGCCGTTCCAGTGCCGTGCATTGCCGATTTTTCCCGTCAGCTGTGCCAGCTGTTGAAAACCGGCGGCCAGGCCAACGAGCTTTCTCAGGAAGCCCTGCTCGCCGTCAAGAACTGCCTGACACTGATGTACTGGCAAGTCGAGCTTCTCGATCCGCATACCGGCGAGCTGACGATGGACGACCACGAACAGCTTGAACTGCTGGAAAAACTGGCCAGCGTCTCCGCGCAATCGGCTTCGCCGAAAGATGCAACCCGCCAATAACACTCGATCACATCCGGCCGTTGAGAGTCACATAGCGATGTCATTGAGGCAGCGTTGTCACGTCAGCATTTTCCGTTCATTGTCTTTATTGCAGCTAACATCCTATTCAAGTATGACCCGAGGCTGCACACACGTTTGAGCGGTCTCATTTGCACAAGAAATCACAATGACCTGCAATCTGTTATTGGTCGACGACCACTCCCTTATCAGAGCCGGCGTGCGAGCGCTGGTTGCAGACATGCCTGGATATACCATCCTGGGCGAAACGGCTGACGGCTCGCAACTGGCGAGTCTTGCGCAGCGCCTCAAGCCCGACATCATCCTGCTCGACATCTGCATGAAAAGCATCGACGGCCTGGATGCACTCAAGCACCTGCTGAAGGTGCAACCGCACTGCAAGGTGTTGATCCTGTCGGCGCAGAATGATCCGGACATGATCATGCGTACGCTAGACATCGGCGCGCAGGGTTATCTGCTCAAGGACACTACGGCTGCGGAACTCGAACAGGCATTGGAGGCGCTACGTGGCAACGAGCGCTATCTGAGCCCGGCCATTGCTCAGATGGTCATCGAGTGCGCACTGCGCGGTACACCCTCGGACCGGGCCCAGGCGGCGAAAGAGCGCTTTCGACTGACCGCTCGGCAACTTGAAATCCTGCGCCTGATCGTGCGCGGCAAGTCCACACGCGAGATCGCCGATGGCCTGGGGCTGAGTGTCAAGACCATCGAGACTCACCGCGCCCAGGTCATGAAACGCCTGCAGATATTCGACGTGGCCGGGTTGGTGCTGTTTTGCGTTCGCGAACGGATTATCAGTCTGGACGACTGAGCTTCGGTGCGCCGCCCAGTAACGGCGAGTCCGCTGGCAGGTGCACCTGAAGCGCGCCCGGCCGGGCCTCGAAACGCAGGTCCTCGCCCGACAGCGGCTCACCGTCCAGATTGATATCCAGGCCTTGGGCGGACTTGAGCTCTACCCAAGGCAAACGCGCGCGAATGAACATATTGTCGATCCCCAGCCCGCCCTCCAGAAGGCTCCTCAGCGTGCCGACCACTTCCTGAGGCGCTGGCAGGATGCTGATGTCGAGAAGACCATCATCGGCCATCGCGGTCGGGCACAGCTCGTGTCCGCCGCCCGCCTGCCGACCATTGCCGATACCCAGTGCAAGCAAGTCACCGCGCCAATGAAAATCCGGCCCGGTGAGCTCGCCATGCGCCGCATGCAGCTCGCTGAATCGGGTCAGGCCGGTAAACAGATAGGCAGCGCCCCCAAGTACCTTCTTCAGGTCCTCGGACGTGTTGGCCGTGACCTGGCTGCCAAACCCGCCGGTCGCCATGTTGAGGAACAGCTTGCCGCCGACCTCCCCCAGGTCGACGGCACGTGGCGCCACGTCCATCAGTTGCAGGGCTTTGGAGACCTCCAGAGGCACGCCGGCCGCACGGGCGAAATCGTTCGCAGTCCCCAACGGCAGAATAGTCAGGCTGGCCTTGGTTTCGGCCAATGCCAGGGCTTCGGCGATATCGCGCAAGGTACCATCGCCACCACCTGCGACAATGTGCCGATGACCGGCGGCCAAGGCTTCGTCGACCAGGCGCTGGGCATCGCCGGCTTCCCAGGTCAGTCGCACGTCCAGTTCCCAACCCTGCTTGCGCTTGTCTGCCACTGCGTCACGCACGTCTTCATTGAGTGCCTGTTTACCGTGAAGAATGAGCATTGCCCTGCGTTGTGTCATGACACCTCCTCTGCCGAACCCTACGAATTGAAACCTGCGAGCGACGCTCTTTTCTGTTATCGGCGCCCGCTTACATTTCGCACGACGCATGACTGTGACCCCGGACGGTCGGAAAAAGCCCATCCGATGCGGAAATTTTTTTCACCCTGGCAACCGCTCGTTTTGCCCCGCAGGCACTGGCGAGAGCCACTTAACGGGCGGTCCGGATCAACGCCTGCGTCATGAATGAAGCACTTTTGTACTGTCGCTATTCGTTTCATGAGCTTTACTGACAGCATTACCCTCAACTGAGAGAAATTTCCTTCACAAATGATTGAAAAGGCTTAAATAAAATCCGGTCAGGGACGACATACATAAAGTGCTATTCACAAAAGACGATCTGGATTCCTCATCAGCACGATGCGTAACTGGCTACGCTTGGACTCAGTCCACGTAGAAACACCCTTCGGGTGTTGCAGGCAGACAATAGAAAGACGTCCTGAATCAGCAGAATTCAGGCGCATACAGGGAGTAAGGGATTTCTATGAGGTTGCAGCCCGTCGACAGTCTTTCGCTGACCCGCACCAGCCTGGTCGAATACTTTCTTTTCGGCATCCGCCTGGCTCACGGCATCGCCTGCATACTGCCGGGCCTGGTGATCATGCTGTTGATCAAGGATGGCGGCGCGGAAACACAGCAGAGTTACCTGACCATGCTGCTGTTTTTCGGTTTTGTCGGGGTGCTGGTATTTCAGGCCATGGGCGTCTATTCCGAAGCGCTGTTCAGCAACGATCTGCGCATGGGCGCGATGGCGCTGGCCTGGACCGCCGCGTTCGGACTGCTGCTGTTCATGCAGCAGGCAATGGGCCTGTTCGGCTACCTGCCACCCGAAGAACTGCTGATCTGGTACCTGACCAGCCTTGCGCTGTTCGGCATCATTCGCCTGCTGCTGCTGACGCTGTTCAAGCATCAGATGCGCAAGGGCGTCTTCCTGCAGCACGCGGTGATTCTGGGCGCGACGGAGAATGGCCAGCGCCTGGCCGAATACCTGCTTGAACATCAGGACATTCGTTCGGGCGTGACCGGTTTTATCGACGACCGTATCGGCCGCATGCCCAAGACCGTGGCCAACCTGCCGTTGCTGGGCAACACCAACGATCTGGAACGACTGATCCGCGAAGAGAAAGTCACTCAAGTGCTGGTCGCCCTGCCGTGGACGGCAGAAAACCGCATGGACTACATCATCCGCGAACTGCGCAGGCTACCGGTCAACGTGCTGCTGGTGCCGGACATGATTGCCTTCCGGCACACCCACAACCGCATCACCGAAGTCGCCCGACTGCCGATGTTCAATGCCTCGGATCTGCCGCTCAGTGGCTGGTCACCGTTCATCAAACGTGCTGAAGACATCGTGCTGTCATCGCTGGCATTGCTGGCGCTGTCACCCTTGATGCTGCTGGTCGCGCTGGCGATCAAGCTCGATTCCCCAGGCCCGGTGTTTTTCCGTCAGAAGCGTTACGGTTACAACAATCGCCTGATCGAAGTGTTCAAGTTCCGCTCCATGCATCAGCACCAGGCCGATGCAACCGCTGAGCGGCAAACCACCCGCGGCGACGCCAGAATCACCCGGGTCGGACGCTTCATTCGCAAGACCAGCCTGGATGAACTGCCCCAGCTGTTCAACGTGGTGGCGGGCAGCATGTCGATGGTCGGGCCGCGCCCGCATGCCACGGCGACCAAGGCTGCCGGGATTCTGTTCGAGCAGGCGGTGAAGGAATACACCTCGCGGCATCGCGTCAAACCAGGCATTACCGGACTGGCGCAGATCAACGGCTATCGGGGCGAAACCGACACTGTTGAAAAAATCGAAAAACGCGTCGAGTTCGACCTTGAGTACATAGAAAACTGGTCCGTCTGGTTCGACCTCTACATCCTTATGCGCACTGTGCCTGCAGTGCTATTCACCCGTGAGGCTTACTGATGAGCACTCTCATTCCCTGCATTATTGCCGGCGGCTCCGGCACTCGCCTGTGGCCGGTTTCGCGTGAAGCCATGCCCAAGCCGTTCATGCGCCTGCCCGATTGCCAGAGCCTGCTGCAGAAGACCTTTCTGCGTGCGGTCGGTCTGCCCGGCGTCGAGCGTCTGCTGACGGTGACCAACCGGGAAGTTTACTTCCGTACGGTGGACGACTACCGCCAGTTGAACAAAGGCAATGCACGCCTGGATTTCATCCTCGAACCCTTCGGCCGCAATACGGCAGCTGCCGTCGCCGCTGCAGCCCTGCATGTCAGCCAGCTGTATGGCGACGAGGCGCAACTGCTGGTGTTGCCTGCCGATCACCTGATCACCGACGTGGCGGAATTCTCCAGAGCGGTGAGCGCCGCACAGAGGCTGGCTGCAGAGGGCTGGCTGGTGACGTTCGGCATTCTGCCGACCGCACCGGAAACCGGTTTCGGCTACATCGAGAAAGGCCCGGCACTCAATGCCGACGCCTGTCAGGTCGCCCGTTTTGTCGAAAAACCCGACGCGATCACTGCACAGGGCTATCTGGACAGCGGTGAGCATTTCTGGAATGCCGGCATGTTTTGCATGCGCGCCGACGCCGTGCTGCGCGAGTTGCGCACGCATGCGCCGGACGTCCTGAGCGCCGTCAGCGCCTGCCTGGAGTCGAGCCCGCGCAAGGAAGGCAACCGTGAGCTGCAAGTCGAGCTGGACGGTGAGTCGTTTGCCCTGACACCGGACATTTCCATCGACTACGCGCTGATGGAACGCTCCGAAAAAGTCGCCGTGGTGCCCTGTCAGCTTGGCTGGAGTGATATCGGCTCGTGGCAGGCGGTGCGTGAACTGTCTCCCGGCGATGCTCAAGGCAACTACTGCAATGGCGAAACCGTGCTGCACGACGTCAGCAACTGCTACATCGACTCACCCAAGCGTCTGGTGGGCGCTATCGGCCTGGACAATCTGATCATCATCGATACCCCCGACGCCTTGCTGATCGCTGACGGTCGTCGCAGTCAGGACGTCAAGATCATCGCTCAGGAGCTCAAGCGTCAGGGCCATGATGCCTACCGCCTGCACCGCACGGTCACACGCCCATGGGGCACCTACACCGTTCTCGAAGAGGGCAAGCGTTTCAAGATCAAGCGCATCGTGGTTCGTCCGCAGGCGTCCCTGTCGCTGCAGATGCACCATCACCGCAGCGAACACTGGATCGTGGTCAGCGGCATGGCCCGTGTCACCAACGGCGAGCGTGAGTTCATGCTCGATACCAACGAGTCGACCTTCATCAAGCCGGGCCACACGCATCGTCTGGTCAACCCCGGCGTCATCGATCTGGTGATGATCGAAGTGCAGAGCGGCGAGTACCTGGGCGAAGACGACATTGTGCGTTTTACCGATATTTATGGACGTGTACCCGACAAGGCCGTGAAGAGCTGATCGGCGCAGCAACACGCGCCGCTTGATCCACAGGGCGCGCAATTGACAGCACCCGGAACAGGCATGACCCGCCAACATGAATTTATTACCCGCAAGGGAGCCGTATTTGTGCATGACAGGAGTTCAGGACCAATGAAAAGCATGATGCTGATTGCCAGCTTATTGCTGTTGAGTGCGTGCAATACCCCTTCCAGGGTGGGCCTGCCCGATGACCGTGCGCAAATAGAGGCCGGCCAGGCTGCGGGCCGCGCGCTGGCAGGCAAGCCACTACCGCCGGAGCGAATCCGCCCAGGCGATACGCTGCGCATCGTGCGCAACAGCGGAGAGGCGCCGTCGATTTCGGCGTTTACCGCCAACTCCATCTATGAACTGACCCTGTTTCAGGTGCTCAACGACGGCACCTTTTCCTATCCTTATATCGGCACCGTCAAGGCCGCAGGCCTGACACTCCAGCAACTGAACGACCTGCTGGAAAGCAAGCTGCAGAACGTCTACCGCGAGACCGCGCTGACCATCAACATTTCCCAGTCACCGGGCAACACGGTGTTCGTCGGCGGCGCGGTGCGCAACTCGGTCACTTTGCCGGTCAACGTCGCCACCAACCTTGACCAGGCGATTGTCGGCGCGGGCGGCGTGGCGCTCGACGCCGATGCCGGTCAGGTCGCGCTGCTGCGTCAGGAAGAAAACGGCCTCTACAAGACTTACTTCTTCGATTACAGCAAGTTTCTCTGGGCCGGCGGCGCCGGTGGCCCTAGCGCACCGGTCCTGTTGAAACGCGGCGATATCGTGTTCGTTCCCAAATCATCGGTCGGCAACAAGGTTGACGGCGTGTCCCTGTATTTCAACCAGTTGATCCCCTTCGCGAAGTCGATCGGCCTGGGCATGAATTACGAGCTGCGCAACAACAATTAATTGTCAGGGAAACAGACATGATCAACATCCGCTCATTCCGCGACTTGCTGCGCCTGCTGTTCATCTTCCAGCGCGAAGTCAGGATTACCGTGCTGGCGACGTTCGTCATCATTCTTCTGGGCGCGTTTCTGCTCCCCAACCGCTATGAGTCCACCGCCCTGCTGCTGGTCAAGCCGGGGCGCGACAGCAGCACGGTGCCGATCGAGTTGTCGGATCGTCAGGCCATCGTGATACCGAGCGGCCTGCGCGATCCGCTGCTTGACGAGGAGCGCATGCTGAGCGGGCGGCCGATCATGCGTGCCGTGTCCGAGAAATACCTCGCCGAGTTGTCCATGGTGCCGCCTGAAACCGGCGTTCTGGCCTCGGTGAAGAACGGCATCAAGACCGTCGTCGGAGCGCTGGTCAACGGCGTGCGCAGCGTTCTGCAATTCATCGGGCTGGTAGAACATCGCTCCCAGGCCGAACGTCTGGCCGAGGATCTGGAGAAAAACTTCAAGGTCAGCCATGAGCCCGGCTCGTCGGTGATGGAACTGAGGTTTACCTGGAACGACCCGGAAATCGCGCAGACCGTGCTCAAGACCTGGATCACCGAGTATCAGACGCAGCGTACCAAGACGCTGGGCCGGGTCAGCCTGTACGCGTTCTACGAAGGGGAAGTGAAGGCCACTGGCGCGAACATCATCGAGTATAAGAAGCAGATCCAGAACTACCTGAACCAGTTGAGTGCGGTCAGTATTTCCCAGCGTCTGGCCGACACCTCGCAGGGGCTAAACGATCTGCGCACCGAGCGCAACAACACCACCCGCTCGATTGCCTCGACCAAGGCAGGTCTGGACCTGCTGAAAAAACAACTGGCAGCGCAGCCCAAGACCGTCTCGGCAGGCCGCGAACTGGCCCTCAACCCCAATCGCCAGGACTTGCAGAACCGCATCAACGGCAAGGAAGTGGAACGCCAGGAAATGCTTCGCTCGTTCAAGGAAGAGGCGCCGCCTATTCGGGCCATCAACGAAGAAATCAATAACCTCAAAAAGCTGCTCAAGGAACAGGACGCCACCGTACAGCGTTCCGAAAGCATCACGCCCAACCCTATCTACAACCGCATGCAGAACGTCTACGCCGATCAGCAGACCAGCTACGCACGCCTGCAAACCCAGCTTCTTCAGCAGAACGCGCAGATCGCGCAGCTGGAAAGCGACCGCCAACAGGCATTGAATCTGGAACCGGAACTGTCGCGCCTGCAAAACGAGCTCGATGCGGCAGAGAAAAGCTACGCGCTGTACAAGGACAGCCTGGAAAAATCGCGTATCGACCGTGAGCTCGACAACAGCCAGATCAGCAATATCGCGACCGTCGAGGACGCGACCTTCAACCCCAGCCGGGTATTCCCGAAAAGCCTGCTGATGCTGTTTCTGGCATTCCCGCTGAGTATCGTGGTCGGTGCCGTGGCGCTGTACTTCTTCTACCTGCTGGACCAGCGCATTCATGACGGCGACAAGATCGAGAGCAGTTTTGGTGTTCCGGTCTGGACCAGTCTCCCCGATCTGGAACGTGCTCAGGAACGCAGTGCGGCCTTCACCTCCAATCTGCATCGGGTGTACGGCATTCTGCCGCTGGACCAGGTAGACGAGCGCGGCTTGACCATCGGTTTCACCTCGGTCAAATACGGCGCCGGCGTGTCGTTCGTGATCGCGCGGTTGAGCGCATTGCTTGCCGAACAGGGCCATCGGGTACGCACCGAGGGCCGCGGTCCGGCCATTCCGGGCGAAATTGTGCTGATCAATGCCTCGGCGCTTTCAGCGAATCAGGACGCCTTCGTGCTGCTGCGCAAGGCTGACCTGATCGTACTGGTGGTTCGCGCCCAGGACACCACCGTGCCGATGCTGGAAGACACGCTGAACAACCTCAACACCGCGTTCAAGAAAGTCGACGGCATCATCATCAATCGTCGGCGTTTCGAAGTGCCTGAAAAGGTCCTGAATTTCCTCAAGCGGATCGGGAGCCGAGGCTGATGCGGATAGCTCTGCTTGCGCCGCTGCCACCCGAGCAGAACGGCATCGCCGATTACGCAGGACATCTGCGGCATGCGCTTGAAGGCCTGGGTCTGCAGGTCAGTACACCGCTGCAGGGCGTCGGCAACGATCCGCGCGCGGCAGAACAGCGAGTGGCCGAAACCGACTGGAGCGGCATCGATCTGGTCCACGCCGAACTGGGCGGCGGGCGACTGGCGGAGTTTCAAGCCCTGCGCGCACTGCGTCGGCGTTTCCCCAAGCTGCCGTTGACCGCGACCGTGCACGATCCCGAGCGGCTGGTCTGGCGGCGCGAAAAACTGCCCTGGCCGTTGTCGATGGTCAGCGGCATGCGCTCGCCGCTGCCGGAAATCGCCACGGTACTGGCCGATCCGCTGTGCCTGCGTGAAGAACGGCAACTGGCGCGACACATGACCCGCCTGGTGACCCTGACCCAGGCGGGCAGTCAGAGCCTGCGCCAGCGCATGGGTCTGACTGCCGCGCAGATGGCGGTCATCAATCACGGCAACCTCGACATCGCCCCCGCGCAGTTGCCGCCATTGAATCCCCTGCGCCTGCTGTATTTCGGTTTCATTTATCGCGGCAAGGGTATCGAGGACCTGCTCGATGCGCTGTCCAGCGTATTCACTGCCCAGCCTGCGCTGCGCTCGACCGTACGCCTGACCCTGGCCGGTGGCAGCGAGCCGGAAATGGCCTTTGGCCCGTCCGGCAGTTATCTGGAACAACTGCGACTGCGCATCCGCCAACTGGGCCTTGTCGACCTGATCGACTGGCAGCTGGACCTGCCTGCCGAACAGATCCCGCAGGTTATCCAGGCCCACCACGTCATGGTTTTGCCTTATCGCGAGTCAAGCAAACTGAAGATTCTCGGCAAACTGCGCGGCACCAGCGGCGCGCTGTCGTGGGCGGTGGCCTGTGGCCGAGGCGTGATCACCTCGGATGCACGCTCGTTTGCTGAAGAGGTCTCGCACGGCAACGGCATGATCTACCCGCAAGGCGACGTCGACGGGCTGGCGCAAGCACTGGCCCGCGCCTGCGCTACACCAGAGCTGGTCAGACAATGGGCCGAGAATGCCGCGCTGATGGGCAAGGCCCGGGTCTGGAGCCATACCGCAGAACATTTTCACGATGTATTTCGTCAGGCTTGCCAGGAGAAGTGACATGCAGCGTCCACCCAGATTCGGGCAACTTGTCACCGGCGTACTGCTCGGCGCAGCGCTGAGCTGTGCCGCGCAGGCGTCAACGATCCTCAAGGCTCCCCGCGAAGTGGTCTGGGCGGACTTTCTGGGCGTCAACGTACAGTTTCAGTATTTTGCCCCGGACATCTATCAACAGCAGATGAGCCGTCTGGACGAACTGGGCCTGAACTGGGTGCGACTGACCATTCACTGGCCGGTGATCGAGCCGCAAAAGGATCGTTACGCCCTGACCGAGCTGGACGCCGCCATGGCCGCGATCAAGGCGCATAATTACAACACCCTGGCGTACCTGGTCGGGTCAGCCCCTTTCGCCAGCAGCGCGCCGGCCGATGCAAAGAGCCGCGATCAATATCCCCCGACGGATTTCAACGTGTTCGCCGCACGCATGACCGCCCTGGCCCAGCGCTATCCTCAGGTCAATAACTGGCAGGTCTGGAACGAGCCGAACATCGTCTGGCTGCCCAAAGAAGATCCGGCTGGCTATGGCCGTTTGCTGACCACCACTGCCAACGCAATACGCGCCGCCCTGCCGGACAAGACGATCGTCACTGCGGGCATGGCTTACTACAGCCAGATGCACAGCACCTCCGGCTACATGCTGCAGACCCTGCTCGATAACGGCCTGGGCCAGCAGAATATCGTCGCGGCCTATCACCCCTACTCCGAGTACCCGGAAGGCGATTCCACACCGGATCGCGATTTTCTGGTGCGCGCCAATGCCATGAACCAGTTGTTGCACAGCAATGGCGTCAAGCAGGTGTGGGCCACAGAATGGGGCTGGTCGAGCTATGCAGGCCCGGTGGAAATGCAGCACCTGATTGGCACCTCCGGCCAGGCTGATTACACCCTGCGACGTCTGGCGCTGATGAGCGCCATGGATTTCCAGCGCATCTTCCTGTTCAACCTCAGCGATCTGGACGAGCGCGCCTCGGCCCGCGATCAGGGTTACGGGCTGCTTGACCTGCAAGCCAGTCCCAAACCGGCCTACACCGCGCTGCAGAACTTCTTGAAAATCACCGGCCCGCGCCTGCTACCCGCCGAGCCGCCAGCCGTGAGCAGCGTACCGGACGACCTGTATGCCGTTCCGTGGACGCGTGCAGATGGCACGCATCTGCTGATGTTCTGGAGTGCGGCGGGCACGTCGCTGACTTTTCCGGCTATCACCGATGCGGTGGTTCACGACCCATTGACCGGTAGCCGCACCCCGCTGTCCGGCAGCCAGGGCGTCACCCTGCTGCTGAAGCCGACTCTGCAAATTCTGGAATGGAAGCCCTGAGCCATGCGAATCCTGTGGACGCTCCCCTACCTGCCCTGGCCCACCACCAGTGGCGGCAAGACCCGGGAATACCATTTGCTGCGCAACCTGGCAGCGCGCGGTCATCGCATCACGCTGCTGGTGCAGTCCAAGAACCCGCTGGACGACGACGCGCGCGCAGCACTGGAGCCGTGGCTGGAACGCCTGATCGTGATCGATCGCCGCCCGCTGCTCAGCCTGCGTACCGTGCTGGCCGTGGCTTTTGCACCGCCACCGATGCTGGCCAGCGTGAACGGCTACGCGCCGCAACTGGAAAAGGCCTTCGAACAGTTGCTGGAGGAGGACTGGGACATTATTCAGTTGCAGCACACTTATGCCTTTCAGCCCTTCGAACGTGCGCTCAAGCGCTCCGGCAAACCCTTTGTGCTGACCGAGCACAATGTCGAATCGGACCTGGGTGCCGCCAGCTACGACCGTCTGCCACGCTGGGCCAATGCCTTTGCGGTCTATGACCGCTGGCGCTACCGGCGCTGGGAAACCCGCGTGTTTCGCCAGACCGGCGAGCTGATCGCGGTCACCGAAGACGATGCCAAGGCACTTTCGCGCCTGAGCGGCAGGGCTACGTCCTATGTGGTCAACAGTGTCGACTGCGATTATTACGCCAGCGTCCATGCGGACCGTCACAGCCATCGCCTGCTGTTCATCGGCAACTATGAATACGGCCCCAATGTCGACGCCATCGAGTGGGCGCTGGACGAGATAATGCCAAAGGTCTGGGCCCTGGCACCGCATGTGCGTTTTGCCATCGGTGGCTTCGGTATGCCTTCGGCCTGGCGCGAGCGTTGGCCTGACCCGCGCATTGAATGGCTGGGTTTTGTGCCTGACCTGCGTGCCTTGCAGGCCACTGCCTCGATGTTCTTCGCGCCCCTGCGCCAGGGTGGCGGCTCCAAGCTCAAGACCCTGGAAGCCATGGCCGCCGGCCTGCCGGTGGTGACCACCGCACAGGGCGTTTCCGGGCTGGCGGTGCGCAATGGCGAACATTACCTGGGCAGCGAGGATGCCTCCGGGCTGGCGACACTGATCGCTGAATACACCGACCAACCACTGCAGCTCGAGCAGATTGGCGAAGCCGGCCGCGTCTATGTTCGCGCCCGGCATGACTGGTCCGTTTCCGCCGCTCAGCTGGAAGTGATCTACACCCGCTTTTCGTTCTCCAAGCAAGGATTGCGCTCATGCGTATAGGACTCGATTACCGCGCCGCAGCCGGTTACCCCACCAGCGGCATCGGACGCCAGAACCTGGCACTGGAACGGGCATTCCGTGAACATCCGGACGTGCAACTGCAGCTGTTCGGCGTGGCCCCCTACGATCATCCGGTACGCCGCCTGATGCATACCCCGCGCTGGGCCGCCCCATTGAATTCAGTGCATCGGCTGCCGGATCGCCTGCGCTTCGAAGGCCAGTATCTGCCTGCAGCCCTGCGCGATGCCGGCATTCAGATCTACGTGGCCAATATCAACATGGGCCTGCCGCTGGGGCGCAAACCAGCCGGTGTGCGCTACGTACTGCAACTGCACGATCTGTTTCAGCTCACGCAGCACAACAGTCACGGTTCGCAACTGAAAGCCAGGCTCTACCGGATGACCGACTACCTGTCGATTGCCTGGTCGCTGAAGGTTGCCGACCAGATCTGGGTGCCTTCGCAATTCACTGCAAACGAAGCGGCGCGCCTGTTCCCCAGGATCAAGGCCAAGCTGCGCGTCATACCGCTGCTGGTGGAATCCTTCAAGGGTGAGCCGGCCGACATCGCGCAACTGCGCCTGCCGCTGCGTTACTGGCTGTGCGTGGGCACGCGCGAACCGCGCAAGAACATCAAATGGTTTGTGGACGCCTGGCAGACCGCGCGCATGCAATTCGTCGATACCCCGGAGCTGGTACTGGTCGGCGGCGATGATCCGCTGACCGAGGCCCAGCGCCAGTTACCGGGTCTGCATGTGCTCAGCGGCCTGAGCGACGCCGAACTGCACGCCGTCTACAAAAATGCCGAGCGGCTCTGGCAACCCTCCAAAAGTGAAGGTTTCGGGCTGCCGGTGATTGAAGCACTGAACACCGGCACACCGGTTGCAGTGGCCTCGGGCTCGTCGCTGGACGAAGTCGCCCCGCCCCACAGCCCGCGCTTTTCGCCGGTCGACAGCGGTAATCTGATCAGGTTGATGGGCACTCTGTCGCAGGCCGCCGAAGAGGATCCGGCGATTGCCACAGACTGGACGCAGCGCTACCAGTTGAAAGCCTTTTGCGAACGCGTGCACGCGGCGCTGGAGGAATTGCGCTGATGCCACTGGCCTTGCCCCTGGGGTTGCTGTTCAGCCTGCTGTTCGGCGTGATGATCTGGATGCTGCCGGCGCCCTTCGTGGTGGCGGCGGCAATCGGTATCGTGGCGGTTGCCACGATCATCCGCCGGCCGGTACGCGGGCTGCTGCTGTTCTGCCTGATCGGAACCTTCCTGCCCTACTCGACGGTTCAGATCGGCATTCGCACTACGGTGTCCGAAGCGCTGATCATGCTGACCTGGGCCAGCTATCTGCTGCATGCAGTCTTTCAGGAACGCCACCGTGTGCCCCATATGCTGCGCCCCGAACGGCTGCTGGTGGCGTTGATGCTGTTCAGTGCGTTTCCTTTTCTGGTCGGCCAATTGACCGTCGTCGCCGAGGGCAACGGCCCGATCAACTGGGTCCGCTGGTTATTCAACCTGTCGATCCTGTTTCTGGTGCCACGTCTGCTGACCGACCTCAAGACGCTGGAAAACGCAGTCATCGCGCTGCTCGGCGGAACGCTGTTGCTGCTGGTGCTGTCGATCGGGGTCTACGTCACCAAAGGCTCGGCCACTGCAATCATTCCGATTCTCGGCAGCCTGGGCTACAGCGGTGCCGACGTGTTGAGCGAGAGCCTGCTTTCGTTCGCCAGCCGCATGGGCTCGCCGTGGATGCACCCCAACGTGGCCGGCGGTGCGCTGGCGATGCTGCTGCCGCTGGCCTTCTGCTTCGGCATGACGCGCAGCGGCACGGCTCGCAAGCTGGGCCTGGCGGTGGCGGCACTGGGTACGGTCGGCCTTTTGCTGACCGGCTCACGCGGCGCGCTGTTGAGCCTGATCGCAGTAATGCTGCTGATGGCCCGGCGACGCATTCCGCACTTGGGACGGCTGCTGATGGGTGGCATGGTGGCCGGCATTCTTCTGCTGATGTTCTACCCGCCTCTGCAAGACCGACTGATGGGGCTGTTCAGCGACGACGATGCCAGTACCGCGATTCGCTTTCTGGAATACAGCCATTTCCCCGACGCAGTGGCCACCTTCCCGTTCGGCATCGGTTTCAAGACCGACCCGCCGGTCTTGGGCTACACAGAGTTCGGCATTTCCAACCTGTGGCTGAACTTCATCTACAAGATCGGCATACCCGGCATGCTGCTGTTCATCGCCATCACCCTCAGTTGGTGGAAGGAAGTGCGCCCCGGAAGCGGCCGAGTCGTGCTGACTCGCGACAACGGTATTGCGCTGGGCTGCACCACCGGTGTGCTGGCTGCGTTGTTCAGCGGTCTGTTCGACCATTACTTCAGCTTCACCAGTGTGCTGGTTGCAGTGTTCTGGCTCTTGCTCGGCATCAGCCTGCACGAAACCCGCCGCCTGCGCGCCATGCCCGACACCACATCCAGACACCTTGACGCCTCACCCGAGCCGGGAGCCTCCTCATGAAACACCGCATGCTGCATTCTCATAATCTCAGAGAGGCACTGCCCGATTACGCGCGCAAGATGGCGGTGCCGCTCGACGAGCTGGAAGCCGCCTACCAGTGGATGCTGGACAACGAAGTGTGCTTTGAAACGCGGATCAAGGAACGCACCCTGTCGTTCATCTGCTACCTCAATATCGAGCCAAGAATCGAACACCCGCTGGCGCGACGCTTCTACAAGCTGCTGGCCAGCGAAACCAAGGGCGCACTTATTCCGCTGTACGGGATCAACTGGCCGACCCTGCGCGACCGCATGTTGCGGACCTGGGAGCAGGCTTACAACATCCTCATCTGCAAGATCCCCAGCCACACCCTGCGCCTGCTGTGGTTGCGCATCGGCGGCGCGAAGATCGGCAAGGGCTCGACGGTCTGGCGCAATACCGAAGTGCTCGGCGTCGACAGCCTGCGCATCGGCGATGACAGTACGGTGGGCTGGCACTGCCAGCTGGACGCACGCGGCGGCCTGGTGATCGGCGATCACGTCACCATCGCTTCACATGTGCTGATCATCGCCGGCGGACACGATCTCAACGAGCCTGAATTCTGGGCGGTAGGCGGGCCGGTGTTCATCGGCGATTACGCCTGGATCTGCAGCCGCGCGCTGCTCTCGTTCGGCGCCGACATCGGCGAAGGTGCCGTGGTGGGCGGTAACAGCGTGGTCTCCAAACCGGTTCCGCCCTACGCCATCGTCAGTGGCCCGAACGCGGAGATCAAGGGCGAGCGCGCTCGCGGCCTCAAGTACAAGGTGGGCGGCAAAGGCCTGTTCACCTTGTTTCACTGATCAGAAGCGTAGGCGATGCTGGGATCGACACTTTGGCTGACACTGGCCACCCTCACCGGTCTGGCTGCCGGATTTGCCCGCGAATGGCTATTGGTGGCGGCCTGGGGTGCCGGAAGCCAGAGCGACGCGTTTCTGGTTTCGATGTTCCTCCCCGAGGCGCTGCGCATGTCACTGGCCGCGGGCTTGCTCAGCGCTGCTGCCCTGCCCCTTTATCAGCAGCGTACCGCTGAACAGCAACAGCGCTGGCTGGGAGGCATGGCACCGCGTCTGTTGCTGACCGGGCTGGCCATGAGTGTCATTCTGCTGTTGAGCGCCGGGGGGCTGGTGCGCCTGATCGGTCCGGGGCTGGACGCCGACGGCTACGCACAGGCTGCCAGCGGCCTGCGCTGGCTGGCCTGGTGCGCGCCGGGTTTCATGCTGCATGCGCTGTTTTGCGTACCGCTACAGGCTCGCTCGCGCTTCGTGCTGGCTGGGCTCGGCTCACTGCTGTTCAACCTGCCGCCAGTCATCTACCTCGCCACATTAAGCCATGCCTCGACGTCGACCGGGCTGGCCAGCGCGTGCGTGCTGGGTAGCGTGCTGATGCCGGGTGTGTTGTTGCCAGCCCTGTATCGCTCGGGCTGGCGGCCTTGGCAGTGGCAATCGGAAGCTGGCGCAATGCGCGAGCTGTTGCAGCGTATCGGCCCGCTGCTGAGCAGCAACCTGGCCAGCCAGGGGCTTGCCCTGCTGGAGCGTATGGTGGCTTCGCTGCTCGGCGAAGGCGCGGTGACCTGGGTCAACCTGGCGCGCAAACTGATCAACCTGCCGCTGATTGCCTTGATGAGCCTGAATCAGGTACTGCTCGGCCTGATGAGCGGCAGTGCCGGCGATCAGCGCCTGTCGCTGCTCAAGCGCGGGCTGGGCAGCGCGACCTTGCTGACCCTGCCGGCGGTGGCCGGGCTGATCGGCGCGGCCGGGGCGCTGGTAACACTGTTGCTGCCCAATCAGACTCAGGGCGGGCCGCTGCCGGAACTGCTGGCCTGGTTTGCCGTGCCGCTGATGTTCGGCGCCTGGAATGCCTTGCTGGCGCGCTATGCCTACGCGGCCGGCGACACGCGCCTGCCACTTAATTGCGAGCTAGTCGGCAGTCTGTGCAATGCGCTGCTGCTCGGCGCACTGCCCTTCGCCTTCGGCTTGACCGGCATTGCCCTTGCCGCGCTGGGCGGCGCGCTGGTCACCGGCGTGCTGCTGATGCGCCGCCAGTCTTTGCTGCATGTCTTGCCGTGGCGCAGCCACTGGTTGCTGGCGAGCCTGCTGATGACTATCGCCGCCCTGTTGCTGCATCCGTTGCACGACACCTGGCTGCAACTGGGCCTGAGCTGTGTTTATGGCGCGCTACTGCTGGTCGGGCTGGCGCTATGGCTCAAGCCGTGGCGAAACGTGTCAGCCTGATCGGCGGCCTGACGACAGGCTTCCCTGAAGCGCTCAAGGCTCGGCGAGATGAACTTGTCGCGATGCCTGATCATGAAGAACCGGCGATTGAGCGGCGGCAGCGGGCTGGCGAGCGTGCGCAACTGCCCGCTGGCCAGCAGGTCGGCGACCACACGACGGGACAGGCAGCTGATGCCAATGCCTTGCGCGAGGGTGCGCATGATCGCTTCCGAGCTGCCTACCTGACGCATGTCCTGCAGGTCATGCAAATGCCTGAGCAGCAAGTGTTCGACCTCTTCGCGCGTTCCCGAACCCTGCTCACGCAGCAGCCACTCCGCGCTCTGCAGTTCGCCCAGCGACACGTGTTCCTGACCGGCCAGCGGATGGGCGCAGCCGGCGACGATGAGCATTTCATCGACCAGCCATGGCTCGGCGATCAGTTCGGGCAGATGACAGGGAGCCTCGATGAGGCCCATATCGATTTCAAACTGCGCGACCTTGCGAGCAATCAGTGCGCTGTTGCCGATGTCCACATCGATTCGCAGCTGAGGCGTCGAGCCGCGCAGTGCCCCGACGATCTGCGGCACAACGTAATTGCCGATGGTGCTGCTACTGCCGATGCGCAGGCGAGCATTCAACGCCGCGTCGGGCAACAGAAAGCTGTCCTCGATCTGCTGGGCGTTTTCCAGCATTTTCATGGCACGCGGCAGTAGTGCCTGCCCGCTGTCATTGAGCAGCAGACGCTTGCCCACCCGGTCAAACAAACGCGTACCCAGCGCGCTTTCCAGCTCGTTCAATGCCGCGCTGGTGGCTGACTGGGACAGCGCCAGAGCGCTACCTGCGCTGGTAGTGCTGCCACAGCGGGTGATCGCGCAAAAAATCTGTAATTGCCGCAGGTTGATTCTCAAGGCCATCTCTCTCGCCGGGTAGACCTACCTGAAAAACAGGTAACTATGAGAGAGATTACCCGTTTAGAAGATTGACTGTCGATCCGTAGACTGATGGCACGTCCCGAAATCACCAGCAGGAGACTGCCATGAGCAGACTCGCAATCCTCATCAAGGGCAACGCCCCCTTCGCAGCACTGACCAGCCCGCTGGAGGCGATTCGGCAGTTCATCCCCAACTGGTTCGCCGTGACCATGGGCACCGGGATTCTGTCGCTGGCGCTGGCTCAACTGCCGGGTAGCCCTGCCCCGCTGCGCGCGCTGGGTGAAGCGTTGTGGTTCCTGAACATCGCCCTGTTCACGCTGTTCAGCGTGATGTACGCCAGCCGCTGGTTGCTGTTTTTCGATGAGGCACGTCAGGTCTTCGGGCACTCCACCGTGTCGATGTTCTTCGGCACCATTCCCATGGGCCTGGCGACCATCATCAACGGCCTGCTGGTGTTCGGGCCGGCGCGCTGGGGCAGTGCCATTGTCCCGGTTGCTGAAGCCTTGTGGTGGCTGGACGTGGCGATGGCCCTGGCGTGTGGGGTGCTGATCCCTTTCATGATGTTCACCCGTCAGGAGCACAGCATCGAGAAGATGACTGCTGTCTGGTTGTTACCGGTGGTCGCGGCAGAAGTTGCAGCGGCCTGTGGGGGATCGCTGACAACGCATCTTGCGGGCGCTGACTCGCAGTTCACGGTGCTGATCACCAGCTACGTACTCTGGGCCTACTCGGTGCCCGTGGCGTTGAGCATTCTGGTGATTCTGCTGTTGCGCCTGGCGTTGCACAAACTGCCCCACGAAAGCATGGCCGCGTCCAGCTGGCTGGCACTCGGCCCCATCGGTACGGGCGCACTGGGCATGCTGGTGATGGGCAGCGACGCCCCGGCCATCTTCGCCGCCCACGGCCTCGCATCCATCGGCACGGTGGCAGCAGGCATCGGTGTGGTGGTCGGTATGCTGTTCTGGGGGCTGGGTCTGTGGTGGATGGCGCTGGCCGTGCTGATTACGGCGCGCTACGTGAAACAGGGCATCGGCTTCAACCTGGGCTGGTGGGCGTTCACCTTCCCGCTCGGCGTGTATGCAGTGGCGACGCTCAAACTCGGCGCCACCCTGCATCTGGGCTTCTTCGATGTCTTTGGCACGTGGCTCGTTGCGCTGCTGGCGCTGATGTGGTCGGTCGTGTCGGTACGGACTCTGGCCGGCGCCTACCGGGGTTACCTGTTCGTCTCGCCCTGCATCGCAGCACTAGGAGGTGTCCGCCGGTAAGTTTCCTTGAACTTACCTCGGCGGCGAGGCGCCTGAGAGGAATATCTTCATGACAGAGAGCCTCCATGCCCAACTCAGCATTTTCCGCCAGCCACTTTTCGGGCAACCATGCCGCTCGCGATGAAAACATCGTCATCAACTCCTACACCACCGTGCTGCGCAAGACGGGCGTTCCCCATGAGCTGTTCGCGACCTACTGGCGCGACGTTCATGGCCCGCTGTGCGCCAGGCTTGAAGGCCTGGGCTGGTATGTCCAGCATCACCTGACGCGGGAAAAGGACGGCCACCTTTGGCCGGTCATCGAAGGCGTTAAGGCCTTGCCGGGCTACGTGCTGGATGGTGGCGTAGAGATCGGCTTTCTGTCCGCCGAAGCGCAGAAACAATTCAAGGATGCCAGCGCCCTGCTGTTCTCAGACGAGCAGAACATGTTCGAGGAAACCATCGCCTACGACGTACCGGATGGCTCCAGCACGCTGGTGGATCGCCTGCCTGACCCGATCCCCAACGAAACCGCCACACTGGACAAGATGCATCTGCACTTTCATCTCGCCAGCGCTGACCTGCCTGCAGCCCGAAAAGCCGTTGAGCAGCTCGCTCGCGACATGGCGGGTTCCGATGCCGTGCTGAAACTGCGCCTGCACCTCGCACAACCTTACGACAACGCCAAGCCTGCACCGCCTGCGCCGGATGTTAATCATGAGGTCGAAGCGCCGCGCCTGAATATCGTCATGATGGAGTTGGTGTTCGAATCGGCCTGGACGCGCCGGACCTATTACGCCAGCGAGCAGTTCAAGACGATCACCCAAGGCATCAGCGAGCATGTTCGTTACATCACGCCGTTCGGTGTCAGCGGTGTCTACACCTATGTGCGCGATGCGCTGATGACCACTGCTGGCGTACGCGGCAGCAGGCAGGCCGAGCTGATCCGGCAGTTGGGCGCGATCAACCAGACCCGGCCCGAGATCGAAAGCCTGTTTGGTGCGCCGTCGACTTTTTGATGTATCTGCTCCGCATGTCTGCTTTAACCGGCACGATTCGGAATCGTGCTTTACTCAGCAAAATGGAATTGGGTGATGCCTGTGAAAGCTTTGACGACTCGTGAGGTGTATCAGCAACTGCGGGATGCTGCGATGGGTACACGGTCGCTGATGCTTCTTGGCACACCCTCCGGTTCCGGGCTGCAGCAGGTCGAGATTGACGGCTGGCTGCTGACGCTGGAAGTCACCGAGGGCAGCCCGACCCGCTGTCGGACATGTCGCTGTCCGCTGGGTCGGGAAGGCTCGTTCGAAAGCTGGCTGCGCACTGATCCGGTGAGTTTGCTCAGTGGCTGGGAGCATGCGCAGATCGAGCGGTTGCTGGGTGAGGCGGCAGCCGAGCGGCCTGGGCTCGATCAGGTTCGGGGGCAGTCACCTGACTCTCAATGAGCGGTGCTTTAACGTGCGTGGTTATGTTTGACCGAGGCACCTCTCGCTCCTCATCGTCCGTACTCATCGTTATACACAAGTCTGCTTTTGATTCTGGCCGAAGGCCGTGGGAGCGAACTTGTTCGCGAAGGGGGCTGTATAATCGCCGAAAATACATCGACTGAAACACCGTCTTCGCGAACAAGCGAAGCGTCACCCGGCTCACTTCCACGCCCTTCGGGCAGAAGCCTGTAAGTCCTTTATTCCGGGCATTCTAGAACTTGCGTATAACGCTGAGCGCTGCGCGTGGTAATGCAGTTCGTGACGCTCCGCGTCACACAGCGGTTCTGCGACATCAGGTGGATTGGCGTTCGACTCAAGTCACCTTTTCGCCTCTCGGCGAGTCACTTTGATGAGGTCAAAGTAATGTCGCACTCGCATAGTCAGTGCCATTAAGACTGAAAAGCGCCCTGCCTGGACTCTACCCATTGCTGAATCGTTTAACTCGGCGTTAAATAGCTGTTCAGACGGTATGCAACACCATAATTCCAATAATTACAGAAGGACCACCATCATGAAATCCCTTCCTCTGCTCGTAGGCCTCGGCGCTCTTACAGCCGCTTCCAGTGTGTTTGCCTGGGATTACGTGCTGCTCGACACCGACAAGGCTGCGCAGAATCAGCAGATCACCAGTCAGCAACTGGGCGTCAAGACCGACAAGCCGTTCACTGTCACGATGCGTACCCTGCATGGCGGTCGTCAGGAGGGCGTGAGCATCATCGATATCGACAATGGCGCGATGAAGCTGTCAGTCGTCCCGACCCGTGGCATGAACGTGCTGCAGGCGTCAGTCGGCGATGTGCGCATGGGCTGGGATTCGCCGGTCAAGGACGTGGTCAATCCGGCCTTCATCGAGCTCAATGGCCGCGGCGGTCTGGGCTGGCTGGAAGGTTTCAACGAGTTGGTAGCTCGCTGCGGCTATGAGTGGGTGGGCCATCCGGGGATGGACAACGGCGAGCTGCTGACCCTGCACGGCCGTGCCGCCAACATTCCGGCGAGCAAGGTGACACTGCAGATCGACGAAAAACCGCCCTACGCGATCCGCCTCAAGGGCGAATTGAAAGAGCAGGCATTCAAGAAGGTCGACTTCTCGGTGCAGACCGAACTGGTCACCGAGCCAGGCAGCACGAGCTTTTCGCTCAACGATACGCTGACCAACAATGGCGACTACCCGAAGGAATACCAGGCGCTGTACCACAGCAACTTCAGCACGCCGTTCCTTGAGCAAGGGGCGCGTTTCGAAGCGCCGGTCAAGCAGGTCTCGCCGTTCAACGACAAAGCCAAGGGTGATCTCGGCGACTGGCAGACCTACCGCGCGCCGACGCCGGATTACGACGAGACGGTCTACAACATCGTGCCTTACGGCGATGCCAAGGGTGACACGCTGACCGTGCTGCACAACAAGGCTGGCAGCCTGGGCGTGTCGGTCGGTTTCAATACCAAGCAGTTGCCGGTGTTCTCGCTGTGGAAAAACACCGACACCAAAGGCCAGGGCTACGTCACCGGTCTGGAACCGGGGACCAGCTTCTCCTACAACCGCCGCTTCCAGCGCCCGCTGAATCTGGTGCCAACCATTGCCCCGAAAGAGCAACGTCAGTTCCAGATCAGTTACAGCCTGCTGGCTGACAAAGGCGCGGTCGACAAAGCCCTTGGGCAGGTAAAGCACATTCAGGACGGTCGCGAGACCGAAGTGCGCAAAGAGCCGCTGGTGGATCTGACCAAAGAGCAATGATCCTCATCTGACGTTTCTCCAACGCAGCGGTGGTAAAAAAATTCTCACAACACTTGAGGTTTTCGCCTGTCTACACCCTCTCAACCCTTCGAAGACGAGCATGCACATGAAAATCCTGATGGTTTTGACATCCCATGACCAACTGGGCGACACCGGCAAGAAAACCGGTTTCTGGCTCGAAGAGTTCGTCGCGCCGTATTACGCGTTCAAAGAGGCCGGTGCCGACGTTACCCTGGTTTCTCCGAAAGGCGGTCAACCACCGCTGGATCCGAAAAGCGATGAGCCAGACGCTCAGACCGAAGACACCAAGCGCTTCTCCAACGATGCTGATGCGCAGAAAGCGCTCTCCAGCACAGGCCGCCTGGCTGACGTCAATGCTGCCGATTTCGACGCCGTGTTCTACCCGGGCGGTCACGGCCCGCTGTGGGACCTGGCTGAAGACAAGGACTCCATCGCGCTGATCGAGGCCTTTGCCAAGGCAGACAAGCCACACGGGATGGTCTGCCACGCACCTGGCGTACTACGTCACGTAAAAGCGCCGGACGGCCAGCCGCTGGTCAAGGGCCGCCGCGTCACAGGCTTCACCAACAGTGAAGAAGAAGCGGTCGGCCTGACCAAGGTCGTACCTTTTCTGGTCGAAGACACGCTCAAGCAACTGGGCGGCGACTATTCCAAGGGCGAGGACTGGGGCGTGTACGTGCTGACCGACGGCAAGCTGGTGACTGGCCAGAACCCGGCCAGCTCTGCGCAGGCAGCCAAAGACCTGATCACTCTGCTGAGCTGATCGATCTGCGCGGTTCGGCGTCCGACGCTGTCAGTATCGGGCAACGGACCGCGCGTCGTTTAAATCGAATCCTGCACCCGCCACACTGACCAATAACCATACTCTCCGACAATAAGGAATACGGTCATGGCTGATGAATCCAAACGCGAAGACCTCGATCACAAGCCGGAAAACGCAGGCAAAGTGGGCGAGAAGAACAAACAGCTCAATCAGCAGGGTGAACAGGCCCGACCTGCCACTTCCCCCGACCCGCAGAAAGACAAGTCAGGCAACTGACACTGCGTCAGAGCAAACCGCGTTCGGCACACACCTTAACGACTTGTTCACGCAGCCAGCCACTGGCTTCGTCTCGATCCGCCTGGGCACTCCATAGCATGTCCAGGCTGAAGCCAGGCAGGTCAGGCGGCAATTCGAGTACGGAAATCCACACTTCATTACCCAGCAGCGTCTGAATACGGCGTGGCAGCACCAGCATGAAATCGGTGCCTTCCAGCAATTGCAAGGCCGCCCGGTAGCTGTTGGCCCGCGCGACGATGTTGCGCTCCAGCCCCTGGCGCTGCAGCCAGCCATCCACCATGTTGGTGTCGGACGTCCACGGCGTCGGGTAGACATGACGGTGCTGAATAAAGGTTTGCAGGTCGATCAGGGCGCTGAGCGGCGCGAATCTGGAGTCCATGACGCAAACCAGATCATCCTCCATCAACACCTGCGAAATCAGACTGTCCGGGACTCGGTGAAAGCCAGGCCCGAAGCACAGGGCGAGGTCAAACAGGCCATCGTTCAATTGCTCCGCAGGCAACTGCTGCTCAAGTTTTTGCACATTGACCGTCACCGAGAAACCGGCGGCAGCGAAGTCACGCATCAAATGCGGCAATACCAGCAGCTCGAAATACTCCGGCGCGCAGACCGTGAAGGTCGTTTGTGTGCGAGTCGGGTCGAACAGCTCGAGACCGTCGTGACACAGATTGACCGAGCGCAGAATCTGCTGCACATGATCGTGCATGGCCAACGCCTTGCGGGTCGGACGCATACCGTTGCGGGTGCAGATGAACAGATCGTCCTCAAAGTTCGCACGCAGCTTTTTCAGGCAGTAACTGACCGTCGACTGGCTGACATGCAACGCTTCCGCGACCAGGGTCAGGTTGCGCTGCTCATACACCGAGACAAAGACCATCAGGTCCTGCATGTCCAGCTTTCTCAGGGCATTACTGTTAAGCATCAAGGTATCTCGCTGGCGCTGTGACCGGGCGGTCAGGTCAACGCGCACAAGATAGCATCAAAATGCAATCACTACGCCCCTCCGCTCGCTACCATCATGCCTGCGTCGGAGAGAATACAGTTGCCGTCCATCATGCCGCTTGTCTGGTCTGACTACCCTTGAGGGCGTCCTGGAGATCGTCTGCAGCTAGCGGAGTGTCTGCCTTCCACGCTCAGGCAATCATCAGGCATTCTGCCGACGGCAGCTGCAGGATTCTGCGCCGTCTGCCTGTTCGGTTTCGGACTCGACCACCTCATCCACGCCCAACCACCAGGTCAGACCGCGACACGGGTATTGCACATAGAACGGCTGGCCCATCATCGGCGT
Source organism: Pseudomonas syringae pv. coryli str. NCPPB 4273 (assembly GCF_000972175.1). NCBI lineage: Bacteria > Pseudomonadati > Pseudomonadota > Gammaproteobacteria > Pseudomonadales > Pseudomonadaceae > Pseudomonas > Pseudomonas syringae pv. coryli. The sequence goes on from NZ_AWQP01000053.1 coordinate 93,216, forward strand.
AGTGATCGAGACATTCTGCTCCCAGGCCAGGGCCAGAATACGATCAAACGGCTCGTGCCAGGCATGCATCGACAGGTCGAAGGTGCCGTTGTGGATCGGCAGCAACCAGCGACCGCGCAGGTCCAGGTGCGCCTGCAGCGTCTGCTCGGGCTGCATGTGCACATCGGGCCACTCGACATTGTAGGCGCCGGTTTCCATCAAGGTCAGGTCAAAGGGTCCGTATTGCTCGCCGATGGTTTTGAAGCCATCGAAGTAACCGCTGTCGCCACTGAAGAAGATCCGCTGATCGCCATCGATCATCACCCAGGACGCCCACAAGGTGCGGTTGCTGTCGAGCAGCGTACGCCCGGAGAAATGCTGTGAAGGTGTGGCGACGAACTCGATGCCCGCCACTTCGGTGGACTGCCACCAGTCCAGCTGACGCACCTTGTGCGCAGGCACGCCCCACTCGATCAACGTATCGCCCACGCCAAGCGGCGCCAGAAAGTGCTCGGTCTTTTCGGTCAGCGCCTTGATGGCCATGCGATCGAGGTGGTCGTAATGGTTGTGCGAAAGGATCACCGCCTTGATCGGCGGCAACTCTTCGAGGCTGATCGGCGGCTGATGAAAGCGCTGCGGGCCCGCCCACTGCACGGGTGAGGCACGCTCGGCAAACACGGGGTCGGTCAGCCAGAACTGGTCGCGCAGTTTGAGCAGAACGGTCGAATGCCCCAGGCGGTACACCGTGTTGTTCGGTGCAGCCAGCAATTGCTGACGCGACAGCGGCTGCACAGGGATGTCGCCTGCCGGGCGTGTGTCCTTGGGCTTGTTGAACACCTGATCCCAGAAAATACCGAGCGTGCGCAGCAGGCTCGATGGCTTCATGGTGGCGTGATTGCGGTATCGCCCTTCGTGACGGGACAAGACAGGCAGTGAAGAAGAGTCCTTTTTCTGATGCGTCGAGGCCATGGTTCGCTGACTCCTGGGGGCAGGTTGAGGCTCCAGCCGTGCATACTTCGTACGTGATCCTGTCGCAGGATGTCCGAGGGAAAATATGTAACAGTGTTTTACACTACACGGTGTAGTTTTAAGCTTGCATGATCCTTGGCGACAAGTAAACTGCTGAGTGTAATTTTCTCTAAACGCACGTTTGAAGCGAACCTATGACCGAACCCATGCGCCTCACCGATCAGAAACGCGAATCCATCGTCCAGGCGGCTATTGCCGAATTCGGCGATCGTGGCTTCGAGATCACCAGCATGGACCGGATCGCCGCGCGGGCCGAGGTTTCCAAACGTACGGTCTATAACCACTTCCCCAGCAAGGAAGAACTGTTCGCCGAGATGCTGCAGCGCCTCTGGAGCTGCGCGCCGCCGCAGGCCGAAGTGGTTTTTCATCCGCAGATCGGCTTGCGCGAGCAGTTGCGGGAATTGCTGTGGGGCAAGATGCGCAACCTGACCAACAGCCACTTCCTCGACCTGGCCCGCGTGGTGGTTGGCGCGACCATTCACTCGCCCGAGCGGGCGCAGGTGTGGATGGCGCGGATCAATGAACGAGAAGAAACCTTCAGCGCCTGGATTCGCGCCGCGCAGAAGGACGGCCGTCTGAAACCGGTCGACCCGGCCTTTGCCGCGACGCAAATGCATGCGCTGCTCAAGTCGTTCGCGTTCTGGCCGCAGGTAACGTTCAGTGCGGCATTGCTTACCCCCGAGGAGCAGCACACGGTGGTCGAATCGACCTTGGACATGTTTCTCGGCTGGTACGAAATAGCCCGCTGAAGCAGCCGAGCACGGTATTTTCAGTCGAGCACAACGCCCCGGCACTCGCCAAAGCCAATCGAGACGTGCCCTTGGCGATGACAACGGGCACGCAGAATCACCTCGTCGCCACGCTGCAGGAACATTCGCTCTTCACCATTGGGCAAGCTCACCGATTGTTTGCCGCCTGCGGTCATCTCCAGCAGGCTGCCGTACTGACCTTCCTCGGGGCCGGACAACGTACCGGTGCCGAGCAGGTCGCCCGGCTGCAACTTGCAGCCGTTGACGCTGTGATGCGCGACCATCTGCGCCACTGTCCAGTACATGTTCAGCGAGTTGCTCAGACCCAGTCGGTGAGGCGCCAGCCCGTCGGCTTTCATCTGTGCCGTCAGCAGCAACACTTCCAGCTCGATATCCAGCGCCCCGCCCTGCTGATCGTGGTCATCCAGCAGATACGCCAACGGTTGCGGATCGCCTTCCGGACGCGGCGGTTGGGCACGACGAAACGGCTCAAGGGCTTCGGCGGTTACCACCCAGGGCGAGATCGTGGTGGCAAAGCTCTTGGACAGGAACGGCCCTAACGGCTGGTATTCCCACGCCTGTATGTCACGCGCCGACCAGTCGTTGAGCAGGCATAACCCGGCGATGTGCTCGGCGGCCCGATCGATCCCGATGGCCTCGCCCTGGGCATTCCCCGGCCCGATCCAGACCCCCAGTTCCAGTTCGTAATCGAGGCGCTGGCAGGGACCGAAAACGGGAACCTCCTGGCCTGGCACCAGGGTTTGCCCGCTGGGCCGGCGCACCGTCGTGCCAGAGGGACACAAGGTCGACGCTCTGCCGTGATAGCCGATCGGCACGTATTTGTAGTTGGGCAGCAGCGGGTTGTCCGGGCGGAACAGCTTGCCGACATTCAGTGCATGATGAATACCGACGTAAAAGTCCGAGTAATCACCCACCCGAGCGGGCATGTGCAGGGTGCACTCACTCATCGGCAGCAACAAACCGGCAATGCCCTGCAGCCGGTCGCGCTGTGGACTGTCTTCATCGAGCAACTGCAATAAGGCGGCGCGCAACACCCGTCGGGCAGCGGCACCCAGCGCAAGGAAATCATTGAGCTGGTCGCGGCTGGCAACCTCGGCCACGTCGGCGGCCTGCCCCTGAAACACCCCGGACTCTGTTGCCACGCGTAGATCGAAAATCCTGTCGCCGATGGCCACCCCACCACGCGGAGCGGCCTGGCCATGGCTGAACACGCCCAACGGCAGGTTCTGCAGGGGGAAATCGGTATGCCCGTTGGCAGATTCGACCCAGCTGCGACGATTGAGCGCGGTATTCATCAGCGTGGCTCCCTGGTGAACGTTCTGGCCATGTCCTTCCAGCAGGCATCGTAATCGGCTTGCAGTTGCGGGCAGTCGAGCGCATGACGACTGGGGCGCAAGACCTTGCCGGTCTCGAACATGAAGGCCATGGTGTTGTCGATCCTGTGCGGTTTCAGTTCGGCGGCAATGGCCTTTTCGGCGGTGACATTATCAGGGCCGTGCGCACTCATGCAGTTGTGCAGCGAAGCGCCTCCGGGCATGAAGCCTTCGGCCTTGGCATCGTACGCGCCGTCGATCAGGCCCATGAATTCGTTCATCAGGTTGCGGTGGAACCACGGCGGGCGGAAGGTGTTTTCAGCCACCATCCAGCGCGGCGGAAAGATCACGAAATCGATGTTGGCCTGGCCGTGAATAGCCCCCGGAGAGGTCAGCACGGTGAAAATCGACGGGTCCGGGTGATCGTAGCTGACCGTACCGAGGGTGTTGAAACGCCGCAGGTCGTACTTGTACGGAACGTTGTTGCCGTGCCAGCCCACCACGTCAAAGGGTGAGTGCTCCAGTTGCGTCGACCACAGTTCACCGAGGAACTTCTGCACCAGCTGCATCGGCTGGCTACTGTCTTCAAAGCAGGCGACCGGGGTCAGAAAATCACGTGAGTTGGCCAGCCCGTTGCTGCCGATCGGGCCCAGTTCCGGGAGGCGCAAGGCGCAACCGTGATTCTCGCAGAGATAACCGCGGGCGCTGCTGTCGAGCAGATGCACGCTGAACTTCAGACCTCGCGGCAAGACAGCGATTTCCAGAGGTTCGATATCCAGCAGGCCCAGTTCGGTGACGATTCTGAGCCGGCCCTGCTGCGGCACCACCAGCCATTCTCCATCCGCACTAAAGAACGCTCGCTTCATGGAAGTATTGGCGGTGTACAGGTAAACGCTGACACCCTCGGCCTGCTCCGCCGCCGAGGTGCTGGCGAGGGGGACGAGACCGTCGATGAAATCGGTCGGTGCCGCCGGGATGTCGAAGGCATTCCAGCGCAACCGATTGGGGTTGATCGGCCCCTGCTCCTGACCGGCGATCTGCCGATCCATGCGCTGATAACGCGGATGGGCTGCCGATGGCTTGATCCGATACAGCCAGGTACGTCGGGCTTCGCTGCGCGCGACCGTAAAAGCGGTGCCCGAGAACTGCTCGGCATACAGACACAGCGGATGCTTCTGCGGCGAATTCTGGCCAACGGGCAGCGCGCCGGGCAGCGCCTCGCTGCTGAACTGGTTGCCAAAGCCCGACTGATAAACCAATGCGTCGGAACTGGAGTGGATAGCCATCTGGACCTCTTGTTGTCATGGGGTCGGGCAGAGACAGGACGAAACATTATTTTACGTAAAGCGATTACGCATAACGTAATTTGAGTTTGCCAGCCGGTCAAGCTATAAAGCTGCCTTTCCCGATCGGCGCACAGCACCCCATGACCCAGCAAACCGAAAGCCCCGCAGGCGGACGCCAGCAGAAGGTCCAGGCCGCCGAAGTCGGGCTGGGCGTGCTCAAGGCGCTCGCTGAACTCTCCCCTGCCACGTCCCTGTCGAGACTGGCCGAACACTTGGGCATGCCCGCCAGCAAGGTCCATCGTTATCTGCAGGCGCTGATTGCCAGTGGCTTTGCCGAACAGGATGCTGTCAACAATCACTATGGTCTGGGACGCGAGGCGTTGCAGGTCGGGCTGGCCTCGCTCGGCAAGCTGGATGTCCTCAAGGTCTCGGCCCCCTGGCTGGCCAGCTTGCGCGACGAGTTGAATCAGACCTGCTTTCTGGCGGTATGGGGCAACAAGGGGCCGACCGTGGTGTACGTCGAGCCCTCGATGGGTGCGGTGACGCTGGTCACGCAGATCGGCTCGGTGCTGCCGCTGCTTGGCTCGTCCACCGGTTTGGTGTTCGACAGCTTTCTGAACGGGCGCGAAACCGCTGTGCTTCGCGAGCAGGAAGTGCCGTTGCTGAGCGCCAGCCAGCTGCGTGAGGCCGAGCAGCATGTCGAGCAGATTCGTACCACCGGCGTGCACCAGATTCAGGGCTTGCTGATGCCGGGTATCAACGCCGCCTCGTCACCGCTGTTCGCCATGGGTGACAAGCTGGTGGGCGTGATCACCGTGGTCGGGCCGGGATCGGTGTTGAACGACGAGACCCAGAGTCTGGCGGCCAGACGGCTTTTGCAAACGGCGCAGGCCATCAGCGAGCGTATGGGCGGTAACCGTCCGTCAGACTGACGTTGCGCCTGCCGCGACGCACGTTGGTGTGCCGAACATATTGATAGCAACCCTGTGCGGTTACCTATCCATGACGCTCGACTATCGAGTGGAAGCGGTGGATACCCTGGCAAAATGACTGTCTGCTTGCCACCCTTGAATCAAGCGACCTTCGACGCGGTCACGTCCTTTGGTCTTGGCCAGGTAAAGGAGTCGATCCGCTTCCTCCAGCGCAGCAGTATGCCGATTATTCTCTGCCGCGTTGACCGCCACCACGCCCGAGCTGATGCTCAGCCTGCCCAGCGGGCTGGACGAGTGCTCTATACAACTGGCTTCAATGGATGATCTGATTTTTTCCGCGAGCCTCAGCGCGCCTGCCAGGTCGGTTTCAGGCAACAAAATGACAAACTCTTCACCGCCATAACGTGCTGCCATATCCCCGGACCGGTCAAGACTGTCGCCAATCAGCCCCGCCACTTGCCTCAGGCAGTCGTCGCCCTGCAGATGACCGTAGGTGTCGTTGTATTGTTTGAACCAGTCGATATCCAGCAAGATGATCGCGATGGTTGCATGACTCCGGCTTGCCCGCCCCCACTCCTGCTGCAAGGCCGCATCGAAGCAGCGTCGATTGGCCAGGTGCGTCAGGCTGTCCGTGTGAGCGATGATCTCCAGGTCGTTCCTGGCGATATTCAGTTCACCCTCCGCCGTGATCAACTGCTGGATTTGCCGGTACAGCAGGACGCCCAGAAAAACCAGCGCCAGGATAATGATGCCGGTGATGGTCATGGACCGCTGTGCATAGGCCCACCAGGGCGCGAGCACATGCTGGCAGGAGATGCCGGCAGCGGCAACGATGGGCAACCCGGACACGCGCCGATAGGCGTAGATCCTTTCCACCCCATCCACCACGGAGTTGATCACCGCGGTGCCGCTGTCGCTGTACGGCAGATAGCGAGTGAAGATATCGCCCTTGGCCACATTGGTGGTCATCAGTGCGGTTAAGGTGGGCCGCCGTGCGAGCAGGTCGCCATTGTTCAGAGCGAGAAAGATCACGCCCTTGTCGTCTACATCCATACGCTGGAAAAACGCCTGGAAATAAGCCACCGGCACGGTGGCCAGGGCAACGCCTGCAAAACTGCCATCCGCCGCATTGATACGTCGACTGACCGGGATGACCATGTCCCCCGTATTGCGGCTCTCTACAATGGACCCTACATGAATGGACGGGTCAGGGTTGTCGCGGTGGTAGATGAAGTAAGCACGGTCTTCGTTGTTGCGGGTCTGCACGCCCTTGGCAAAGGAATTGGCGACCCAGTTGCCTTGAGCATCGTAGATGAACAGCCCTTGTAGCCCTTTGACGTTCACCAGGTCTTGAGCCATCAGTCTGGTCAAGCGGCTTTGCTGCTCGCCTGCGGCGCCATCCTGCTCAACACGCTCGGCAAGGTCACGCAGCGTATTGTCAGCCTGCTGCAGGGTGTCCTGAGCCTGCTGTTCGGCAGCAAGCACGATATTGGACACCGCAATCCTCGCCGTGGCGACGCGCTCGAGCTTGGATTGGTTCATCTGCCAGGCGGTGGCCAGGATCAACGATAGACAAACCAGGGCAATGAAGCCGATCAAAGCTTTGCTGAGCGCCGAGGGGGTAAGCCTCGTCGGAATAAAGGAAAGCGGCTTCATAGGATTGTCATCAAATTGGCAGTGAAACCCTCTATGCAGTTTTCGTACCTTTGCGACACTGAGCCTGAGCATCTTGTTGCGCCAGGGTAATACTGGCCTTAGTTGTATCGATGCCCGCCACGCTAGTTGCTCAAGAAGTTGTTACAGGTATCCGGTTTTTTGACGATACAGCTTCTGAGCTGTCCGAAAACAGCTGCCGATACGCTACTGTGAGAGGTGCTCCAATGCCAATGTATCGAACGTTGCTTTTCCGGCGTGGCGCAAGCGCATGCTGTCAGAGTGCCTTCACCGGTGCCGGCATAGCGGCGTTGCTTATCGATCGCTTCGTATTTCAGGTGCGATCAGCTTATAGCGATGGCCTCAAATGAATAGTTACCCAGTCGGCGATGATGACGAAGAACGTATTCGAATCCTGAATGCCTTTTCGTTGATGGATACCCCATCTGAGCACGAATACGATCAGATCGTGCAAATGGCATCGCGGATTTTCGACGTGCCCATTGTTTTGATTTCTCTGGTTCATCGCGACCGCCAATTCTTCAAGGCGCGGGTTGGCCTCGATGTCTGCGAAACGGGCCGCGACGTCTCATTCTGCAATTTCGCGCTCATGGGCCGTAACGTTTTTCTGGTGCCCGATGCATTGCAGGACGAGAGGTTCAGCTCAAACGCGCTGGTGGTTGGCGCTCCCTATATTCGCTTTTATGCCGGGGCGCCGCTGATAACCGCCAGCGGTCATGTGCTGGGCAGCCTGTGCCTGATCGACAATAAACCTCGAGAGACCTTCTCGGAGCGAGATCAGCGGGTTCTTCAGGACCTGGCGGTCATGGTCATCGAAAGAATGGAGTTGCGTCGGCTCGAGCTCGAGAATGAAGACAGCCACGCCCGCTTCATGAATATCACCTCGACCTCACCCGACGCGATCATCTGCTCGGACAGCAAAAACCGGATCATCTCATGGAACAATTCGGCCGAGCTCATTTTCGGGCATCGATCCGAGGACGCCATGGGAAAGCCTCTCGACATCATTATTCCGCCCGAAATGCGCTCCAGGCATCATGCAGGTCTGTCGAGGGTGGCTGCAGGCGGCCCGGCCTCCATTATCGGAAAATCCATCAACCTGACGGCCATCCATCGCGACGGTCATACCCTCCCCATCGAGCTCTCGCTCTCACAATGGACGTATGCCGGCGAGCCACAATTCGGAGCGATCATTCGGGACATCACCCAGCGTGTCGAGGCGGACAAATTACTCAAACATGCGGCCGAATACGATCACCTGACCGGGCTTGCCAATCGATCGACGCTCAAGAGGCGGATCAAGGAGGCGTGCGATGCGCAGCTGTCAGCAGCCATCCTGCTGATCGATCTGGACGGCTTCAAGGACGTCAATGACACGTTGGGCCACGCTGCAGGTGATTTTGTGCTCAAGGTGACCTCTCACCGTCTTCGCGAACACGTACCGGCCTGCCATATGGTCTCGCGTCTGGGCGGCGATGAGTTTGTCGTGTTCCTGTCCGACACGGCAGACCCTGACAAGGCGATCAAGCTGGGCCTGGCGCTTATCGCGGTCATCGAGGAACCGATAGAGTTTGAAGACAATTCGGTCTACATCGGCGCCAGCATTGGCGTCTCCGTAAGGTGTGGCTCCGACTACGACGAGGAACAAATGCTCGGTAATGCGGACCTGGCGCTCTACCAAGCCAAGTCTGACGGACGCTCCCTTGTTCGCACATTCACCTCCGAGCATCGACAGACCGCTTCACGACGAGGCGCGCTCAGCTCATCGATGCGTCAGGCATGGGCCAACAAAGAATTCGAGCTTTATTACCAACCCCAAGTACGACTTGCGGATGGTCGTATCACCGGAGCCGAGGCCCTTATACGCTGGAACCATCCGACACTGGGTGTGGTGTCCCCGGCGGTTTTTCTACCTGCACTGGAAGCGGGTCTGCTTGCGGTGCCGGTGGGCGAATGGATCCTGCGTTCAGCCTGTGAGCAGGCAGCGCAATGGCGAAATACCGGCTGTGAGGAATTCCGCATCGGCGTCAACCTGTTCGCCGCGCAGTTTCGCATGCGTGACTTTGCCGAAATGGTTGAAAGTGCGCTTGAAGACTTTTCCTTGCCGGCACACTCGCTCGAGCTGGAGATCACGGAAAACATCATCCTGCGAAACGAACAGCGCATTATGGAACCACTTCGCCACCTTCGCTCATTGGGTGTGGGCATCGCGTTCGACGACTTCGGTACCGGCTATGCGTCCCTGAGCCTGCTGAAAGACTATCCGGTGACACGGCTGAAGATTGACCGCTCATTCGTGAGTGGCGTGGATCGCAGCAAAAAAGACGAAGTCATCATCGAGGCCGTTATCAGGCTGGCGACCGGCTTCAATCTTCAAGTCACGGCAGAAGGCATAGAAACCCGTGAGCAGGAAAGTCTGATGCGCCATTATGTGTGCGACGAAGGCCAAGGCTATCTGTACGGTCGCCCCATGCCGGCGCATGAATTCACCGAGCGCTATATCTCGCGTTACAACCGGCAAGCTGACGTGCTCAAGCACAAATGACTCAGAACGAGCCTGGGCAGGCTCGTCTGATCGCACAAGGCGGACGCTTCTGGTGATCGCTCAGTCCGGCGTCAGTACACCGCGCTGGATCTGGTCGCGTTCGATGGATTCGAACAACGCCTTGAAGTTGCCTTCGCCAAACCCGTCATCGCCCTTGCGCTGAATGAACTCGAAAAACACCGGGCCCATCAGCGTTGCGGAGAATATCTGCAACAGCAAACGACGCTCGCCGCCTTCGGAAGAACCATCGAGCAGAATACCGCGTGACTTGAGCTCGGCTTCCGGCTCACCGTGATCAGGCAGGCGGCCTTGCAGCATCTCGTAGTAGGTATCCGGCGGCGCGGTCATGAAGCGCATGCCGGTTGCTTTCAGCGCGTCCCAGGTCTTGATCAGGTCATCGGTAAAGAACGCCACGTGCTGAATGCCTTCGCCATTGAACTGCATCAGAAACTCTTCGATCTGACCCGCGCCCTTGGACGATTCTTCGTTCAGCGGAATGCGGATCATGCCGTCCGGGGCGGTCATGGCTTTGGAGGTCAGGCCGGTATATTCGCCCTTGATGTCGAAGTAACGCAGCTCGCGGAAATTGAACAGCTTTTCATAGAAACCGGCCCAATACGCCATGCGTCCGCGGTACACGTTGTGGGTCAGGTGATCGATGAATTTCAGACCGGCACCGACCGGATGGCGGTCAACGCCTTCGATGAAGTTGAAATCGATGTCGTAGATCGACGTGCCCTCGCCGAAGCGATCGATCAGGTACAACGGCGCGCCACCGATGCCCTTGATCGCGGGCAGGCGCAACTCCATGGGTCCGGTCGCGATTTCCAGCGGTTGTGCACCCAGTTCCAGTGCCCGGTTATAGGCCTTCTGCGCATCCTTCACGCGGAACGCCATACCGCATACCGAAGGACCATGCTCGGCGGCAAAGTACGATGCCAGGCTGTGCGGCTCGTTGTTGAGGATCAGGTTGATCGCGCCCTGACGAAACAGGGACACGTCCTTGGAGCGGTGCGTTGCGACTTTGGTGAAGCCCATCATCTGAAACACGGGCTCAAGGCTGTTGGGCGTCGGTGAGGCGAACTCGATGAATTCAAAGCCCATCAGGCCCATTGGATTTTCGTAAAGATCAGCCATGACTGGCTCCTTGCAGGAAAGTGAGAGTGGGTACCCTGGCAATCACTGTCCTGCGGGCGGCGCACACGGAATCCCTCGCACGCTGCGTGCGAGAAAATCACCGAATATCAGTTGCAGACCAAGAATCTTCATGAGGGCAGCCTACTCCGGCTTGTCCGATTGTGCATCACTGGTAAAAGGCCGGGGCTGCAGGGCCAGGTGCTCGACCCGCTGATACGCGCACACGCAGTCAGGTCGACGTGGTAACGATGCGCTGCGTACAACCGGGGTAGCAGGTAAATATTCGCATGGATGCGGTGTTTTTATTTTCGTAAACCTATTACGTAATGCGTAAATTGCGTGATCCGCACTACGCTGTCAACTCAAGCCTCGCAGCGAATGAGCTAGGATGCATTAACCCGACAAAAACAACCCAGGGTGGCTTGATGAACATTCTGTACGACGAACGCATCGACGGCGTGCTGCCCGCCGTCGACAAGCAGCAGCTGTTGCAGGCGCTGCAACAGCAGTTGCCCGACCTGGACATCCTGCATCGCCCCGAAGAGCTGCGGCCTTACGAGTGCGACGGGTTGTCGGCCTATCGCAGCACACCGATGCTGGTGGCATTGCCGCGGCATGTGGAAGAAGTACAGACGCTGCTCAGGCTGTGCCACGCACGTCGCGTACCGGTGGTCGCTCGCGGGGCCGGCACCGGGCTGTCGGGGGGCGCGTTGCCACTGGAAAAAGGCGTGCTGCTGGTCATGGCGCGTTTCAACCAGATCCTCGATATCGACCCTTCCGCGCGCCTTGCGCGGGTTCAGCCCGGCGTGCGCAACCTGGCCATTTCCCAGGCGGCAGCGCCCCACGGCCTGTATTACGCGCCCGACCCGTCCTCGCAAATCGCCTGCTCCATCGGCGGCAATGTGGCGGAAAATGCCGGCGGGGTGCATTGCCTCAAATACGGGCTGACCGTGCATAACCTGCTCAAGGTCGAGATCCTGACGGTGGAAGGCGAGCCGATGACACTGGGCAGCAACACGCTGGACTCGCCGGGCTTCGACCTGCTGGCACTGTTCACCGGCTCCGAAGGCATGCTCGGCGTCATTACCGAAGTCACGGTCAAACTGCTGCCCAGACCGCAGGTGGCCAAGGTGCTGCTGGCGGCGTTCGATTCAGTGGAAAAGGCCGGACGCGCGGTTGCCGATATCATCGCCGCGGGCATCATCCCCGGCGGGCTGGAGATGATGGACAATCTGGCGATTCGTGCCGCCGAGGATTTCATTCACGCAGGCTACCCGGTCGATGCCGAAGCCATCCTGCTCTGTGAACTTGACGGCGTCGAAGCCGATGTACATGCCGACTGCGAACGGGTCAGCGAGGTGTTGACACTGGCAGGCGCGACCGAAGTGCGCCAGGCCCAAGACGAGGCCGAACGGATCCGCTTCTGGGCCGGGCGCAAGAACGCTTTCCCGGCCGTGGGTCGCCTGTCGCCGGATTACTACTGCATGGACGGGACCATCCCGCGCCGTGAGTTGCCGGGCGTGTTGCGCAGCATCAGGGAGCTATCTGAGCAATACGGCTTGCGCGTCGCCAACGTGTTTCATGCGGGCGATGGCAACATGCATCCGCTGATCCTGTTCGATGCCAATCAACCGGGTGAGCTGGAGCGCGCCGAGGCACTGGGCGGCAAAATCCTCGAGCTATGCGTCAAGGTCGGCGGCAGTATCACCGGCGAGCACGGTGTCGGTCGCGAGAAGATCAATCAGATGTGCGCCCAGTTCAATAGCGACGAGCTGACCTTCTTCCATGCCATCAAGGCGGCATTCGACGCCAGCGGCCTGCTCAACCCCGGCAAGAACATCCCGACCCTGCATCGCTGCGCGGAATTTGGCGCCATGCACATCCACGCCGGGCAATTGCCGTTCCCCGACCTGGAGCGTTTCTGATGAGCACGATGGACAACGACGTCAGCCAGGCAATGCTCGAGCGGGTCAATCAGGCGCTGCGCGACAACACGCCGTTACGCATTCAGGGCGGCAACAGCAAGGCTTCTCTCGGTCGTGAAACCGCTGGCGAACTGCTCGATACCCGCGAGCACCGGGGTATCGTCAGTTATGACCCGACAGAACTGGTGATCACCGCACGCGCCGGCACGCCATTGAGCGAGCTGATGCAGACGCTGGATGCCGCAGGCCAGATGCTGCCTTGCGAACCGCCCGACTTCGGCGCGGCAACGCTCGGCGGCATGGTCGCTGCGGGGCTCTCGGGACCGCGCCGCCCGTGGAGCGGATCGGTGCGTGATTTCGTGCTGGGCACGCGAGTCATCACCGGTCTTGGCAAGCACCTGCGTTTCGGCGGGGAAGTCATGAAAAACGTTGCAGGCTATGACGTTTCGCGCCTGATGGCAGGCAGTTTCGGCTGCCTGGGGCTGCTGACCGAGGTGTCGCTCAAGGTGCTGCCCAGACCACGTCTGTGCAGCAGTATCGCGCTGGAAATGGACAGCGCGCTGGCCTTGGCGCGCCTCGCCGAGTGGGGTCAGCAACCGATACCGATCAGCGCGGCCAGCCATGATGGCCACGTATTGCGCCTGCGCCTGGAGGGCGGTGAAGGTTCTGTGGCAGCGGCCAGGGACCGGCTTGGCGGCGAGCTGCTTGATGCCGCGTACTGGCAACAGTTGAATGCGCACCGCCTGCCCTTCTTCGATGACCCGCGGCCCCTGTGGCGGCTCTGTGTACCTGCCGACAGCCACCTGCCGGATCTGCCGGGCGAGCAGTTGATCGACTGGGGTGGCGCGCAACGCTGGCTCAAGTCGGATGCTGACGGACAGACCATTCGAGCCATCACCATGGCGGTTGGCGGCCATGCGACCTGCTACAGACAAGGCGTCGTCGACAGCCCCTTCGAGCCGTTGGCCGCACCTGTGCTGCGCTACCATCAGGCACTCAAGACCAGACTCGACCCGCAGGGAATTTTCAACCCCGGCCGACTGTACGCGGAGCTTTGACACATGCAGACCACGTTGAGTGAACACGCCAGAACCCTGCCGCGCGCCGAAGAAGCCGAACGTATCCTGCGCAGTTGTGTGCATTGCGGTTTCTGTAACGCCACGTGTCCGACCTATCAATTGCTGGGTGATGAGCTGGACGGGCCACGCGGCAGGATCTACCTGATCAAGCAGGTCCTCGAAGGTCAGCCGGTCACCGAGAAAACCCGTCTGCATCTTGACCGCTGCCTGAGCTGTCGCAACTGCGAGACCACTTGCCCGTCCGGCGTGGATTACCACAACCTGCTGGACATCGGCCGCGCGGCGGTTGAGACGCTGGTGCCGCGGCCACTCGCAGAACGCATGCTGCGTGAAGGCTTGCGTCGGGTCATCCCCCACCCCGGACTGTTCAAATCCCTGACCGGCATGGGCCTGAAGTTCAGGCCGTTGCTGCCACAGGCCCTGGCTACCAAGCTGCCTGCGGCTATCCATCCTGCCGGGCTTCGCCCGCACACCGGTCATGCGCGCCAGGTGCTGCTGCTGGAAGGTTGCGTTCAGCCGGGCCTGTCGCCCAACACCAATAGCGCCACGGCGCGGGTGCTGGATCGTCTGGGCATCGGCATCACTCCAGTCAGCCAGGCGGGCTGCTGCGGCGCCGTGGATTACCACCTCAATGCACAGGAGACCGGGTTGGACCGGGCGCGGCGCAACATCGATGCATGGTGGCCTGCGCTGCAAGGCGGTGCTGAAAGCCTGATCCAGACGGCCAGTGGTTGCGGAGCCTTCGTCAAGGATTACGGCCACCTGCTGCGCCATGATCCAGCCTATGCCGACAAGGCCGGGCAGATCAGCGCGCGAACCAAGGATCTGGTCGAACTGCTGCGCGACGAACCGCTGGAAACCCTCGGCATCAAGACCGATCAGCGCCTGGCGTTTCACTGCCCGTGTACGCTGCAACACGCGCAAAAACTCGGCGGCGAAGTCGAGCGCGTCCTGACTCGTCTAGGCTTCAATCTGACCACAGTGCCGGACGGTCATCTATGCTGCGGCTCTGCAGGCACCTACTCCATCACCCAGCCTGCCATCGCCCGGCAACTGCGCGACAACCGCATGAACGCACTGGAGAGCGGCAAACCGCAGGTGATTGCCACCGCCAATATCGGCTGTCAGACCCATCTGGCCAGCGCCGGCCGAACGCCAGTGCGGCACTGGATCGAACTGATCGACGCAGTGCTTGGCACGCCTGAATCACACTGAACCCTATTCAATAATCACTGCTCCGGAGAACCCCATGAAGATCAAAGCCGTCCTGACCCAGACCGAAGTCAGCCTGATGCTCGGAGCCGCACGCGAAGAGGCGCAGGCCAATGGCTGGGCCGTTTCCATCGCCGTCGTTGATGACGGCGGCCATTTGCTGGCATTCGAGAGACTGGACGACGCCGCACCGATCAGCAGCTACATCGCGATCGAAAAAGCCCGCACCTCGGCACTCGGCAAACGTGAGTCCAAGGGTTACGAAGAGATGGTCAATGGCGGGCGCACTGCATTCCTGAGTGCTCCGCTGCTGACTTCCCTGGAAGGCGCTGTGCCGGTCATCGTCGACGGCCAGGTAATCGGTGCGCTGGGGGTTTCAGGCGTGAAGGCCGAACAGGATGCTCAAGTCGCCAGGGCCGGTGTCGCAGCGCTTGACGCCGACTGACGGTCGACCCGGCCGGTAACGCGAAAGCCAGGCCACCGCAGGAGTCTTCATAGCCGGTAGATCGAAATCCAGCTCATGTCCGGATGGCTGGAATAGATATACGTGCCGGTCTTGTTGAGTACCGCGCCGCCTACCGACGGAAAGTAGGCAATGCAGGTGGCGATGCCCTTCACCGTATCGATCCGGTAAACGTCGTAATTACAGGTATAGATCACGTAGACATAGCGGTCATCCGGTGTCACTCCAATGACTTTCACCGGGTAGCCCTGCGTGCCGATCCTTTCCCTGTAGAAGGTTTTGTTGGTCGCGGCATCGATGATGTAGACCTCGTCGATGCCACCGACATACAGCCAGGCGCCATCGGAACTGAAGACCATCGAGCGCGGGTCGGAAAATCCGGGAATGTCGTGTTGCAGGTAATCGACCTTGCTGATCGCAAGAACATCGGTAGGCGCGGTCCGGTCAACCAGCATGGTCGCGTAAAACCTGTCGTTCAACGGGCTGATCCCGAGGGCCAGCGATGCGTTGGTCAGGGCGCCCAGATCGAACTCGTTTTCGACCGTGTAATTCTCGGTCTCGATCAGGCGAATCAACCCGCCGAGCGCGTTCTGAAAGGAAAGGCAGATAAAACGGCCATCTGCACTGCACAGGATCCTGTTGACGTTGGCTGCCGGCAGTATCCTGATCACTTCGCGCATGCGCGTATCGACCACGTAGCACCTTTTCTGGCCAATGGTGTAAAGCCTTTTGCCATCGGGGCTCAGGGTAATCGCGCCCGCCCCTGCCCGCTTGATGGCACCCGTTACGCTGGCACTGGCGATGTCGACCACACTGACTTCGCGACCGCTTTCATGGGCGACATACAACGTGGTTTCATCAGGGCTGATAGCGATCTCTGCAGGTACAAAGCCCAGCGGGATAATGCCGGTCAGCCACGCGATATCCAGGGGGACACCTGAACCGACGGGGTCGACGATATGCGTCAGGGCTCTAACGTTCTGAGATGCTTTTTTTTGCATTTCTCTCACCTTCAATAGGTCTTGTAAGACCGCCAGAACGGGGAATAGATAAGAAGATATATCCCCGTCATCCAACGATGCGGCCAAGACACTTATGCCGCTCCGAGCCAAAAACGTAGGGTCATTGAATACTCAACACGGGGGGATGGGTACTGTCAGAAATAACAGTCGAAATGGGCCGGAACCGTTCGAATGAGGGTATCGACGGCAGTGCAGGACAGCACGGTCGGGCACTCCAGCCCGGAGGCATCAAGCCCGCAGAGTGCCCCTACCATTGGTCAGCGCGATGCTCCGGGGAAGGCTCGTCAGGGTTGGCCGGGGAAAAGACTCAAGAGCTTTCCCGCACCACCAGTTCAAACCCGAGATCGACCTGCGGGTGCTGGGCGACCCCGTCCAGCAGGCCCAGCAATACCTGAGCAGCACGCTGCCCGACTGCTTCTCTGGGCGTGCGAATCGAGGTCAGGCGCGGCACCATGTGCGCGGACCCAGGCAGGTCGTTGAAGCCCACCAGCGAGACCCGTTCGGGGATCGCGACACCCAGGCGCAAGGCCTCCAGCGCAGCGCCCTGCGCCAGGTCGTCATTACAGAAGAACACCCCGTCGACATCCGGGTGCTGGTCAAGCAGGCGCGCAAACAACTCCCCGCCCAGGCCGATCGACGAGGCCTGGCGTGTCGAGACCTGCAGCGCGGGGTCGAACAGCCCGGCGTCTTCCAGCACCCGATGGAACCCGGCGCCACGTTGCAGTACACGGGGGTCGAGTTGGGCGGCCATGTACGCCAGTCGACGGCGGCCACGCCCGATCAGGTGACGCGCGGCTTCGGCACCGGCCTGTTGTTGCGAGAACCCGACGCAATAGGCGCCCAGGCGGGTGTCGAGCTCCATCATGTGCACACAGGGTATGCCACTGGTTTCAAGCATCTGGCGGGACGCTGCCGTGTGGTCGAAACCGGTCAGCAGAATACCGCGCGGGCGATTGACCAGATGGTTGCGCAGCAGCTTCTCTTCCTCTTCAGGCGAGTAATGGTAGTTGCCGATGACCACGTCCAGGCCACGCACGCGCAATACGTCCTGAATGGCTTCCAGCGTCTCGATGAATAACTGGTTGGAAAGCGACGGCACCAGCACCACGACGGTCTGACTGCAGGAAGAGGCCAGCGCCCTGGCTGCCGGATTGGCTACATAACCCAGGCTCTGCGCCGCAACACGGACCTTTTCGACCAGCTCAGGCGCCACGGTGCTGATACCGCGCAACGCACGCGAGGCGGTGATCGGAGAGACGCCAGCCAGCTTCGCCACTTCATTGAGCGTGGGGCGACCGGTAGAGCGGGAACCAATGCGTATCATGCGTTGCCAACTAACATAAGGGTTGCCAAATGTGTCGAATGCCCCATAAGGTAGCGCTGTCTCATGGAATGTGACAATGCTTTATCGCTGGTTTCACAGGGGTTGCCCGGTTCGGGTCCCGCGGAGAACAGCCTCCCATGCTTATTGATGAGCCCAAAACAACGACAAATAACTGGAACAGCCCCGGCTGGGACTCATGTCCAGCCGAAAGAAGACAGCGCTGTCTCCAGATGAGGTGCCTACTGTGACAACTGCGAATACTGCTATTTCCGCCCTTGTGGTGATGGGTGTATCTGGCTGCGGCAAAAGCGCCGTGGGTGCCGAGATTGCCCTGAACAGCGGCGGTCGCCTGATCGAAGGCGACGCGTTCCATCCACCGGCCAACATCGAAAAGATGAGCGCCGGAACCCCCCTCAACGATGAAGACCGTGCCGGCTGGCTGACCCGCCTGGGCGAAGAGATGGCTGCCGCCCTCGCCAAGGGTGAACATCCGGTCCTGACCTGCTCGTCGCTCAAGCTCATCTATCGCCAGCGCCTGCGTGATGCGGTGCCTGGCCTGGGTTTCGTTTTTCTGGAACTCAGCAAGGAACTCGCCAGCGAACGCTGCTCGCATCGGCCTGGGCACTTCATGCCCGCCAGCCTGGTGGACAGCCAGTTCGCGACGCTCGAGCCGCCCTATGGCGAACCGCTGACATTGATCGTGGACGCGTCCCAGCCTATCGATGTCATCGGCAAACAAGCCGCAGCATGGTGGAAAGGCTCTCACGCCTGATAAAGGCGTGAGTGCAAAAGACAGCGCTGTCTTGCGCACACACGATTGAAGTCGGCGCTGTTAACAGTTCCTTAAAACAATAAACCGGAGAGACACCCATGTTCGGTATGACCCATGAGACGTTCCTGCTCGTCGATGCGTTGGTGACCATCGTCGGCCTGGTGCTGCTGATCACCACCTTCAAGGTGCACCCTTTCGTCGCGTTGACCCTGGCGGCAGGCTTTCTTGGCCTGACCTCGGGAATGCCGGTCGAAAAAGTCATGAAATCCTTCCAGGACGGCTTCGGCGGCGTGCTGGGCTTCGTCGGCATCATCCTCGGCCTGGGCACCATGCTCGGCAAGCTGATGGCTGACTCGGGCGGCGCGGACCAGATTGCGCAAACGCTGATACGCACCTTCGGCAAACAGAAAGTGCACTGGGCAATGATGTTCTCTGCCTTCCTGGTGGGCATCCCGTTGTTCTTCGAGATCGGTTTTGTCCTGCTGATCCCGCTGGTGTTCATTGTTGCGCGGCGCACCGGCGTGCCTATCGTCAAGATCGGCATTCCGCTGCTGGCAGGCCTGTCAGCCGTACACGGTCTGGTTCCGCCGCATCCGGGCCCGCTGCTGGCCATCGGTATCTTCGGCGCCGATATCGGCAAGACCATTTTCTACGGACTGATCGTAGCGCTGCCAACTGCAATCATCGCTGGCCCGATCTTCGGTAACTGGATTTCCAAGAGCATCCCCGGTACGCCGTCCAAGGAACTGATGGATCAGATCGCCAAGGAGTCGAGCACTGAAAACCTGCCAGGCTTCGGCATCACGCTGGTGACCATCCTGCTGCCAGTCTTCCTGATGCTGCTCAAGACCCTTGCCGATGTGGTGTTGCCGGAAAACAACATGTTCCGCATCTGGATGGACCTGATCGGTCACCCGATCACCGCCCTGCTTGCCGCGCTGTTGCTGGCGTTCTACACCTTTGGTGCCGCACGTGGTTTTGATCGCAGCAAGATCATGAAGCTGCTGGATCAGAGTCTGGCTCCGGTGGCGGCAATCGTGCTGATTGTGGGCGCAGGCGGTGGCTTCAAGCAGATGCTGGTCGCCAGTGGCGTCGGTGACGTGATCGGGCATATGGCCGTGCAGGCGCAGATCAACCCGATCATGCTGGCCTGGCTGGTTGCGGCGGTCATCCGCGTCGCAACCGGTTCGGCGACGGTGGCAACCATTACCGGTGCCGGCATCGTAGCGCCGGTGGTCGGCCTGATTCCAGGGGTCAATCGCGAGCTGCTGGTGCTGGCAACCGGCGCCGGTTCGTTGATCCTCTCGCACGTCAATGACGCCGGATTCTGGCTGGTGAAGCAGTACTTCAACATGACCGTTGCCGAGACCTTCAAGACCTGGACGGTGATGGAAACCATCCTCTCGGTCGTCGGCCTGATTTTCATCATGCTGTTGTCAATGGCGGTGTAACCCCCGGACGAGCCCTCGCGGGAGCTGAAGCCCGCGAAGGCCTGGTCCCGCCTCACGCCTGTGCATCACCCTTCCCAGCCCCCCGCAATACACCGCATCAGCGTGGACACTACGGTGATCCGCAGCCCCTTCCTACACAATCGTTCACCACTTTCATTTGAATTTTCAGAAAGCCCGGGCAATCTGGTGCAGTCGTGCCTACGCTTATAGTCATATCGAAATGGCGTGAGCGGTACAGTCGGCTGAGACGATGATGACCCGGAACGGTGCAGCGGTTGACGTTACTTTTTATATGACGCCAGTAAATACGGGCATTTTCACGTCGAAACGGGCAGAATTGGCGCACTCGTCGTATCCGGGATGCAAATCTCGATGACAAGAAAATGAACCGAGGGAATTTAATTCACCTGTGCGACGTCATAAGACGGATGCATTTGGATGCACTCGGCAACAATCACCACGCAAAGGCAAACGCCAGCCTCTTGAGAGAGGCGTTTTCAAGAGGCCATCAAGGAAAAGATTATGTTGATACTCACTCGCAAAGTAGGCGAAAGCATAAACATCGGTGACGAGATCACCGTCACGATTCTTGGCGTTCAAGGGCTTCAAGTCCGCCTGGGCATCAATGCACCCAAAAATGTTTCAGTGCATCGTGAAGAAATCTACAAACGTATCCAGGCAGAACTGGCTCCCAACCAGGACCCACAATAATTCCCGCACTACCCCCTTATTCAATGCTGATCTGCCGTTTATTGGCAGACCGGCCGTACGGCGTCCCTGGGACGCCGTTTTTTATGGCCGCCATTCTGCGCTTCTCTGCTGCACCGGCCTAACCGGCCTGAAGGCCTAAAGCCGCCTGCATGAACCCTTCCGAAATGAACGTCTCGGCAGCTACAGGCTGATGAGCGAGTCTGCGTGTGACCGCCTCCAGCACCACTCGGCTGGCATCATGATGAAACTGCCAGACGCCGTATATCCGGCCGTCGAAGGCGGGTTCGCTGCCCAATTGCGGATCGACGCCCAGTCCGGCGCCCAGACCGAAAAGATGCAGGCCCTTGATTCGACGACCGTGCTGGTCGAACGGGCAGCCGCCAGCGTCCGAGTCGAGCCCCCCCTTGGCCTCGCGCAAACTGACAAGGTTGCCATCGGCATCACTCAGTCTGGGCAACACGGGCTGATAGCCAGAACACTGTACGATCACAGCCGAGTCGGCCAGAACGAGTCGGGCCTGCTCGTGTTCATCGGGGCGTCCGCCCAGTGTCTGCAGCATCTGCACGCGCACGCCGGTTTTGCCTACGCGACCGCTTTGCAGCGCTTGGCGCCCGATCTCCAGCGCACGGTAACGCAAACCTCCGGAGCGGTTGATCCGACCTGAAACCGGACAGACATCAAGCTGCGCGTCGAATGCGTAGCCGGCTGCGTGCGCCAGTTCAGCACTTTCGTAAAACAGCCTGATGCTGCTTCGATGAACGAGTGACAGCTCCTGCAAGCCGGCAAACTCCAGTGCATCCGCCAGATTCTCCAGCGTCGAAAACGCGCTGTGAGATCCCCCGACGATGGTGATGCGCCCGTTATCGGCCAGCGCCGGGGCAAACACTTCGCGTAACTGCACCGCGTTCATGCGCAACAAGCGGTCAGCGCTCTGGACAATGCAGTTATCCGGCAGCGCCAGGCCTTGTCGGGCAAGATCATCGATCAGGTGCTGTGGATCCTGGCGCCCGCCCAGGTTGAGTACCAGCGCCTGGCAGCGCACGCGTCTTTTGCCGTACACGCTGTCAACGTGCAGACAGAACTCGTCGCCCTCGCAAATCACCTCATCAAGGCGCGTGCCGGACCAGACCTCTACGCCATAACGTTGCACGATGTGCTCCAGCACCAGCCTGGCGGCCTCGGCCATGAGCAGGCCCACATCCGACAGCTGCGGCGCGCTCTGTGCCTGTGCCTTGATGCGCCAATAGGCTGCCGAGTACTCGAGAGGTTCGAACACCTCGCGCAATGCCGGATCGCGAAGGCAATCAATGAACACATCGCCTACCGAGTTGGCAGTGATCCGGTAATCTCCCAGCGCACCCGCACCGGGCTGGTCGCTCGCATCAATGACAATCAGTCCTTTGGCAGCGAGCCCGGGCATCGCGCCGCTCTTCAGGGCGTTGAACAAAAAGCCCATGCCCGCGAGCCCGGCCCCTCCCACCACGCAACCGCAAGCTGTTTCCATACAGTTATCAAACATAATGATGCTCCATCGTCATTTTCATACGTGGGTGCAGTCCAGAAGTTCTGGATGTCGAATACCTGATTGATAAGGCGAACCAGCGTCCCTGCACGATTCGAGGCGAAACACATGCAGCACACTACACACGCGCTCATTCACGGCGCCCATGGGACGACATGATTAGAGAAGGTGTTCTTCACAAAAAATTACAATAGGACCAACAGACACAGGCCCTGAGTTCAGACCTGACAGGAAGAAGGCATCATGCTACCGCCCTTTTTAAGGCAGCGTTTTTATCAACCTGAAAAGAGTGACAATGCGTTACAAAATAAGTCGGGCAACTGAATAGTTGCAAAGAAAAGCGGGAGTGTCAAATGGGCGGCAACGGTCTGGAGCGCTTTATAACCTGATGATCTGAATGATCTTGTATCTTTCGATCGTTAAATGCCCCTTCAAAAGAGCAGTTTTCGCTGACATTAACGCATTCAATGCGTTCAACTTATTTTTTATCGTCTGCGCTAAAAACAGCAAGCTTTCGACGCTGTTAATTTGACGAGCACAAAACGGCTGTGCGCCAACAGAGGTTCGCGTTCATGAAGACCAGCCGAGCCTCTCTCCCTGCGCTG
Organism: Pseudomonas syringae pv. coryli str. NCPPB 4273; assembly: GCF_000972175.1. Taxonomy (NCBI): domain Bacteria; kingdom Pseudomonadati; phylum Pseudomonadota; class Gammaproteobacteria; order Pseudomonadales; family Pseudomonadaceae; genus Pseudomonas; species Pseudomonas syringae pv. coryli. Next base: position 115,967 of record NZ_AWQP01000053.1, read on the forward strand.
AATGCGGTCGACAAGCGGCCCGTAGAAACGACAAGGCCCCGATCAGCGATGATCAGGGCCAGGTATCGTGATGCCAGGGCATCAGCGGGGTGCAGCAGTATCAGGCAGCGCTGTAATACGCTTTCGAGACACGGGGCATTACCGGCGCTTCGCGCAATTCAGCCACCAGGTCAGCGATGTCCCGAACCGTATTGATACGGCTGAGCGGCCGGCTCTTCTGAAGCTGGGCGCGCCCCGATACCGGATCGCTTATCTGCACATTCATCTGATCATTGGCAATCGTACAGGTGCAACGCAACGGCAGAAGCGCACGTTCAACCATACTCCTGAGTTCTAACTCGGACAGTCCACTCGCGATCATTTCTTTATCTCCTTATGTGTGTAAGCATGTCCCGACAGTGACAAATTTTTGATAATTTTTATTGTTGATGACTTTTTAAAAACGGCCCGCGCCAGCCCGCCAATTATCCGTCGCCACTCACGTGATGCTTAAACCCGTTATACACTGCGCGCTGCACTTCAGGCAACTTCCATAACTTAATATCGATAACCCTTTTAACGCCGCTTCTTATTGAACGCACCCGTGAAAAAAACGATTCACCGCCCTGCTCATCAACAAAATGGCACGTGGCGTGAACCACCGTGGATAACATGCACGTAAAAGAAGGAAGTAAAGACTGACGAACGGTTGAAGAGTGAAACGGGGGCGGCTCTCGCAAGGCACGCCCGCTCCTTCAAAAGAGTCGTGCGTGCCCTGCTCGAAAACTTACTCTTGTTCGTCCTGCATATTCTCTTTTGCGTCGGTGCCGGACAGCCGCAGGTGAATCAGCGCAACACGCTCGCCACGCTTATCGAGCTTTTCTTCGATATGGAAAGGACGGAATCCCATCCGCGGATAGAACAGCAGGCCCGGGACGTTGTGGTTGTAGCAGGACGCGATCATTTCGCTCGCTTCGTGCTTGTCGAACGCAATCCCCATCATGGTGGTGATCATGAAGCGCCCTACCCCTCTGGAGCGGGCTTTCGGTGCGATGATGACGTTGCCCAGCGAACAGCGGCCGCGAAAGGTGCAGAGAGAGAAGTTGGCAAATCCTACCACTTCGCCATCCATCTCGATGACGGTCGAATCATGACGCGTCTCGAGCGCATGGATGAGTTGCGAGGCGGTCAGCGGGTACGTTGCCCTGGGGAACATATAGAACAGCTCATCGGCATTCTGCGGCATCTCGCAGATGAGGGGGACGTCTTTTTCTTCCAGGGGACGGTGAGTGAACATAGGCGGTAACCTCTTGAAGAAATTGAAGAAAGCGCGGGAATACAGCAAGCAGATCGGCGAATCCGGCGACGGTAGATGACAAAAACACAGCGCCCTCGCCCACACAGCATAATCCGCAGCTATCGAAAAGGGCTACCTCAATAACAAAACGTGCTAATGAGCATCGTTGTCCAGGCTGCCTTCGGGCCACATCGCGCAAGGTATTGAAGCCACGGGTTTTACTCGCCTCGGTCTTTCAGTGCTTGCGACGCAGGTACGCAATATCCTGTAACCCGGCGTTCGTCGGCTGGCCTTGCATCCCGGATGCAGATTCTGCATTTATTTCAATTTGTTGACCGGACCATTCTTCTTATGTCGATTTCGCCTCTGGCTCGCTTCAAAGCCCGTCCGCTCAGATGGATTAGCATGATAGCCATCATCCTTGGCCTGCCCGTCGGCTGTGCAGTGCTTGAACACAAGGAGCGCGAACTGGTGTTTCGCATCGAGCCCGGTACCGCCAGCTGGTACAGCGGTCTGCCGGCAGATGTACAGGAAATCGAACTCAGTACACCGGCATTCGGTACCTCGCAGAATATCCACGCATGGTGGTGGCCCGCTGCGGACAAGAACGCCCCGGCGGTGCTGTACCTGCATGGATCACGATGGAACCTCACCGGCCAGCTGTTCCGTATCCAGCAACTCAAGGCACAGGGCTACTCGATACTGGCAATCGATTACCGGGGCTTCGGGCAAAGCATGGGCCAGTTGCCGTCGGAAAGGTCTGTGTATGAAGACGCACGCATCGCCTGGGAACGCCTGAAGCAATTGCAACCCGACCCGCAGCGCAGGCTGATTTATGGACACTCTCTGGGCGGTGCGGTGGCGGTGGATCTGGCGGCCGAACTGGGCGAAGACGCTGAAAAGGGCAATGCGCCGATTCAGGCCCGCGGGCTGATCATAGAATCGACGTTCACCAACCTGGCCGATGTGGCCACCGCGCTGGCCAACACCTCGCTGCCAGTGCGCTGGCTGCTGTCGCAGAAGTTCGACTCGCTGGACAAGATTGCAGACATCCATATGCCGGTGCTGATCGTGCACGGCACCGAGGATCGCTATGTACCGGCTCGCTTCAGCGAACAGTTGTTTGCAGCCGCGCAGGAACCCAAGAAGCTGCTATTGGTGCCTGGCGGTACGCATAACAACAGCATGCAACTCGGGCAGCCCGCTTACAGTCGGGCCATTCGCGCCCTGCTCGATACACCGGCATCGCTGCCTCAGGTGACAAAACAGGGCAAGGACTCAAAGACCGCGGGTTAGACAGCGCCGGGCACGTGGCAGTAGTCTTCGGACTCATGGCCAAAGGACCCCGCAATGAACTGTATTGTCGAGTATTCAGACCCGCATCACCGCCTCGCCGTCATCCAGCTGTGGAAGACGGTCTTCAATGACGACATGCCGCACAATCGTCCAGACCTGTCGATCGACAAGAAACGGGCTGTCGACGACCATTTGTTCTTCGTTGCTCTTGCGGATGACGAGGTGGCCGGTACCCTTCTTGCCGGCTATGACGGGCATCGCGGCTGGCTGTATTCGGTCGCCGTTGATCCAAAACAGCGCGGCAACGGCCTGGGCACCCGACTGGTCAGGCACGCAGAAAAGGCGCTTGCGGATCTCGGCTGCGTGAAGATCAACCTGCAGATCCATACCTTCAATGAGAGCGTGCAGGCCTTCTATCGAACCCTGGGCTACACGCCGGAGCTCATTATCAGCATGGGCAAGCGGATCGATGCCAACGTAACGGCTCAGTCCTGAGCCGAGCGCTCTCTATTTGCCGAGGCGACCGAAACCATCGGGCGCCTCAATCATTTATTTACATGAGAATTAATATCAAATTACAATTATTGCTATTAACGTCCTAGCAGAGCATCTCCCTTGAGCACTTCCTTCCAATGCCCTCGCCGCCCCGGCACTTTTCTGCTGTCCGCGCTTTCTCTGGCGATGTTCTCCGGCGGCGCAGTGCATGCAGCCGAAACCGCGACGCTGCCCGCCACGCAGGTGTCGGCAACCGCGACCGAAACACAGGAAGGCTACAGCGCCAAAAGCGCCAGTACCGCGAGCAAGAGCGATGTACCGCTCAAGGAAGAAGCGCAGTCGGTCAACGTGGTGACACCGCAGACCATCGCCGACTACAACGTGCGCTCGCTAGACGATGCCATGAAGTTTGTCAGTGGCGTCAGCCAGGGCAATACGCTCGGCAACACCAAGGACTCGCTGGTCAAGCGCGGCTTTGGCACCAACGATGATGGCTCGGTGCTGCGTGACGGCGTGCGCTCGGTGGTGTCTAAAAATTTCGGTGCCACGACCGAACGCGTTGAAGTGCTCAAAGGCCCGGCCTCGCTGCTGTACGGAGCAATGGAGCCAGGTGGCGTGATCAACGTGATCAGCAAACAGCCGCAATACGTGCAAAGCACCACGCTCAGTGGCTCGGCGTACAGTGAAGGCGGCGGCAGTTTCGGCATCGACACCACCGGCCCATTGGGCGACTCGGGGCTGGCTTACCGCCTGGTGGCCGAGCGTCAGAGCGAGGACTACTGGCGCAACTATGGCGTTGACCAGCACACGCTGGTCGCACCGTCGCTGTCCTGGACCGGGGAGCGCGCCAGCCTGACGCTGGCTTACGAATACAACGACTACGTCAGCCCGTTCGACCGTGGCACGGTGTTCACGGGCGGTCACCCGGCCGATATCAGCTACGACAAGCGCCTGGACGAAAAATGGGCAAATACCGTCGGCATCAGCGAAACCGCGACCGCGCGCTTCGAGTACCAGCTCAGCGATGACTGGAAAACCCGCCTGACCTACGGCTGGAACAACGACCGCTACAGCCTCTCGATTGCCCAGCCGAGCACGCTGTCCAGCAGCGGCGTGCTGCGGCGTCAGGCCAATGGCGGCCATTACGATTACGAAACGCGTTATGCCAGCTGGGACTTCATCGGCAAGCAGGAGTTATTCGGCCAGCAACATGATCTGCTGATCGGCGCAGAGCAGGAAGACTCCGACAAGTACCGCGGCAAGACCTACCGCAACACCGCGCAGAACGGCTTCAACATCTTTTCGCCCAGCTATGGCGGCCTGGCGGAGCCCAGTGTCGTCAGTGCGACCACCAGCAACCTGAGCAATCAACTGAACTCGTCGTCCGTTTACCTCAAGGACAACTGGCACCTCGATGATCGCTGGATTCTGGTCCTGGGTGGCCGCTATCAGCATTATGACCAGTACATCAAACAGGGACTGGGCGTGAACCGCACGGTGAACCTGGATACCAGCGACGATATATTCCTGCCGATGGCGGGTCTGGTGTTCAAGGTCAATGAGGACCTGTCGCTGTACGGCAACTACAGCCGCTCTTTCGTACCCAACGATGACGTCAACGATGACGGCACCACCTTCGACCCGGAAGAGGGCCGCAGCTACGAAGTCGGGGCCAAATATGCACTGGCACCGGAACTCGACTTCAACCTCGCGGTATTCGACATCGAGAAGAAAAACGTCGTCACTCCTACCGGCGTGACCGGTGTCAGCGAAGCAGCCGGCAAGGTAGGTTCACAAGGCATAGAGCTGGATGTGACCGGTCGAATTGCCGAGCGCTGGGACATGATCGGCACTTACGCCTACACCCACACCGAAGTGCTGGATGATCCAAGCAACAAGGGCAATCGTCTGAGCCAGGCCCCCAAGCACACGGCCAGCCTATACCTCACCCATCACCTGCAAGTCCCGTCCGGTCTGGGGGACTGGCACGCAGGTGGCGGCGCACGCTACGTCGGCGAACGCGCTGGCGACGATGCCAACACGTTCTACATGAGCAGCTATACCGTGGCTGATGCGTTCCTGCGCTGGGATGTGCCAATGGCCGGTTATAAAACACGCCTGCAGTTGAACGTGGATAACCTGTTCGACAAGCAGTACTACCCTTCCAGCACCGGCAGCCAGTTGCAGGTCAATGTGGGTGAACCGCGCACCGCACGCCTGAGCGCCAGCGTCACGTTTTAAGACGTTGCCACGGAGCAGGCCTGCGCGGGCTTGCTCGGTGGCACTTGAAGGGATGTATCAGAACTTAATTCGGTAAAAGCTGATCAGCGCTTCATTGCCATACAGGTATTCGAACCTGCCGATGAATGCGCTCTTCTCCAGCCACTCGTTAGGGCCCAGAGAGACCTGAAAGCGTGGTGTGCAGGTGCACTGATAATGGCCTTCGCTGATTGGCCATACTCCGTTCTGCAATTCGTGCTGGCCCGTTTCGTCAACGAGCAGAGCGCCTCTGCTTTCAACGTTGATCATTTCACCCAACTGGGTGACTAACGTGAAACGGGTTTCCAGAAAGGCAAGCTCGGATGACAACTCAACCAGCGTATTGCTACCGCCGGAAAGTACCGAGCCGCTGAAGTTTTCGCCGTAAAATTCCCCGCCCACTACATTGCTGTTGCTACGCAGTCCGTCGCTGCATATCCCCATGAGCACAGGAGCATCGGTCTTCAGAATCACGGTCAGCATTTTTTCCAGCTGAGGAGCGGCTGCCGTATTACTACGAAAAGCACGTTTGACGGATTTGTTGAAGTCGATAATGGTCATAGAACTGTTCACTCCATCTTTGAATGGATTCGGGCAACGAATGGCCGGGTGCAGTCCATCGGCATTTATCTACGCCTGCTTTTCCAGTAAGCTCCACGGAGTCGACTGAAATCGTACCGAACGGTTCAGTTCCAGTCTAGAGAATTTTGCACACGATCTGCCCACTGGAGAATTGAGGATATGAATGAAGGTCCGTACTGAAGCTCGCCGCGAGGCCATCATTGATGCCGCAGCAAGTGTCTTCCTCGAAATGGGCTACGAGCGTGCCTCGATGAATGAGGTCACCAAACGAATGGGTGGCTCCAAGGCGACGATCTACAGTTACTTTCCCTCCAAGGAAGAACTGTTCATTGCCGTGGTCAACAGGCTCGCAACCGCTCATCTGGCCGACGCGGTTTCAGAGCTGGTGATCCAGGATGACAAACCGATCGATTTGCGCACCCTGTTCACGCGCTTCGGGGAGCGCATGCTGATGGTGCTTATCAATGATGACAAGGCACTGGCCGTGTATCGCATGGTGGTCGCCGAGTCCGGGCACTCGGACATCGGCATGATGTTCTACGAATCCGGCCCCAGCCAGTGCCTGCAGACAGTCACCTCACTGATGACTCTGGCAATGCGAAAAGGCCAGTTGCGTGAAACCGATCCGCACATCGCCGCGTTGCAGTTGACCTCGCTGTTGACTGCCGAGACCGACATTCGCCTTTACCAACAGGCGCCCATGCCGCTGAGCATCGAAGAAATTCGCGCCATGGTCGAACGCGCAGTGGATACCTTCATGTTGGGTATGGAGGAACGCTGAGTCCGCATAACAGAACCAAGCGGTCCTGATAAGAGCCGATATTGCAACCCTTCTGAAATACCTTGTTACTCTTTTACAGCCAAGTTAATCCGAATGAGGGCGATAGCTGATTACCCCTTCGGAGAAACACTATGATCCTGCGAAAACTCAACCTGGCCGCCCGTTCGACGCTCTGTTTCGGCGTGTTCTGCCTGATGATCATTGCCTTGGGCCTGCTCGCCCTGCGTCAGGCGGCCGAGCTCAATGCGGCGGAAAAATTCATCGAGACCAATGTGCTTCCGAGCATAAAACAGCTCGGGTCGATTGATCGGGAGTTTGTCAGTATCCGCGGCAACAACGCCCGTGTGCGCAATCCGATTGAACCGCAGGATCGAAAGACCAAGGCGCTCAGCGATATCCAGCAGTCTCGCTCGCTGATCGCCGGCTATTTTGACGCACTCGGCAAATTGATCGTGACTCCGCAAGGGCGCCAGGCATTCGATGAATTGTCTCAGGCACAGGCCGGGTATCAGCTGGCACAGGACCGCTACCTGGCCTCGGTGGCGGCTGGCGATCTGGAAGCCGCAGTGGCAACCTCCAATGGTGAAATGAAAAGCGCGGCCGATCAGGTTGAAGCCGGGATGAAGAAACTCATCGGCATCAACGACGGCAAAGCCGAGAAAGCTGGCGCTACCGCTCAGGCTGCCTATGAGCAGACATTGTGGATGGTGGGTATTTTCATCGCCGTCGGCGTCATTACCACGCTGCTCCTTGCCTGGATGTACACCCGCAGTCTGACGGGCCCGATTGGCGATTCGTTGAGTATCGCGCAACGCATTGCCACTAATGATCTGAGCAAGGATATCCCGCAACATGGTACTGACGAGGCGGCGAAACTGATTGCCGCACTCGCCACCATGCAAACCAACCTGCGCAATGCCCTGATCCTGATCGGCGACTCGTCCACCCAGCTGGCGGCCACCTCCGAGGAAATGCATGCAGTCACGGAAGATGCATCGCGCACCATTCTGCGCCAGACCAACGAGATCGAAATGGCAGCCACGGCCGTCAACGAGATGAGCGCGGCGGTGGAAGAAGTGGCCAGTAACGCCGCATCGGCATCGGAAGTGACCTCGCAATCGAGCACTGCAGCCATGGCCGGACGCGCGCAGGTCGATGAGACCGTCACGGCGATCAACCTGATGGTTTCCAAGGTGCAGATCACCTCCACCGAGGTACAGGGCCTGGCCGTCATGGCGACGGATATCAGCAAGGTGCTGGATGTCATTCGCGCCATCGCCGAACAGACCAACCTGCTGGCGCTCAACGCGGCCATCGAAGCGGCCCGCGCAGGTGAAGCCGGACGAGGTTTTGCGGTGGTTGCGGACGAAGTCCGGGCACTGGCGCATCGCACTCAGCAATCGACCCGAGAAATCGAGCAGATGGTCGGCTCGATTCAGACCGGTACCGGCAATGCCGTCAGCGCAATGGAGCAGACTAGCGTTCAGGCCCACAAGACGCTGGAGATGGCCAATGGCGCCGGCAAGGCGCTGCTGGAAATCACCGAATCCATCAGCCAGATCAATGAACGTAACCTGATGATTGCCACCGCAGCTGAAGAACAGGCTCAGGTCGCTCGAGAAGTCGACAGAAGCCTGGTCAGCATTCGTGATCTGTCCAGCCAGACATCCGAGGGCTCCAATCAGACGGCCATCGCCACTGCCGAACTGTCGACCCTGGCTTCAAGCCTGAACCGTCTCACCAAGCAATTCCGCGTTTAAGCCCCTCTGCCGGGAAGCTCGCTTCCCGGCATCTTTCCTTGTCGAATGATCTACCCAGGCTTGCCAGCCGTTGCGCAGCGTTAGACGCTACTGCTGCGTGCCGAACATTGCCGTCCAGTAAATCCCTGCGTCACTTTTCGGGTCCATCGCGTAGGCTGCACCCAGCTCGCGGAAATCCGGATTCATCAGATTGGCGCAGTGGCCCGGGCTCAGCAGCCAGCCATCCACCACCTTGCGCGCACTGTCCTGACCGGCGGCAATGTTCTCCCCCACCTGCTGACCTACATACCCGGCCAGTTCGGCGCGGTCGCCAGGTGTACGGCCGTCACGATCCTTGTGGTCAAAAAAGTTTTGATTGGCCATCGCCTGGGAATGACGTTGTGCAGCGGTCCCCAGTACCAGGTTCCAGGCCAGCGGCGTGGTAGCGGCGAAGGATTGTGTGCCGCACTGGCGTGCCTGAGTGCGGGCGTTGTTGATCATTTCCAGTATCTTTTGCCCCTCTGTCTGCCAGTCGCCAAGACGCGACGCGACCAGCGAGCGCGCCAGCACGATACGCCAGTCTCGTCCTTCGCGGCTGACACCGATGTCGACGAACTGCGGGTCCAGTACCACGCGGCAGAAACTCTCCAGAACCGCCTTGAGTGCAGCGTCTGCATTGTTCGGACCGGACAGGCTTATCGCCTGCACGGTGACCATCGGGTAGGAAGCACGCGTCAGCGCCTGTTGCAGGTCCAGATTGCCACTGGCCGGCAGCACCAGACGCGCATCGCTGGTCAGCGGCGGCAGTTCCATGGACACCTGCTCGCCGCAGCGCTGCGCCTGGCCGCGATAGGCATTGAGGGATTCGATCAATTGCGTCTCGTCGCCGGCCAGTGCAGCACTGGCAAACACGCCAGAGCACAACACGGCCAGAAAGGCTATCGACACTCGCGGGAGTGACAGGCGCAGAAGGTAATGAATGACAGGCATGAAAAGTCTCTCTCGGGCTGAGTCCGCCTATGATGCGCGAAATGACCCGGTCGGGCGCAACGCCTTTTTTATGCCTGACCGGAATTTAACAACCGATCGGGCCCAGACGTGCGCCAGACAATGCCTCGTGAGGACGACTTACAGCTTGAAGTTGGCAACCAGTGAGTTGAACGAGGTGGCCAGTCGCGACAGCTCCTGACTGGACGCGCTGGTCTGGTTGGCACCGGCAGCGCTCTGGGTCGACAGGTCCTGAATATTGATCAGGTTGCGGTCTACCTCGCGGGCCACCTGGGCCTGTTCTTCCGAGGCGGAAGCAATGACCAGGTTGCGCTCGTTGATGGTGGCTACACCCAGGGTGATTTTCTCCAGCGCCGCGCCCGCACGCAGCGCCAGTTCCTGCGTGTTGGTGGCCAGCGACAGGCTCTTGCCCATCGCCGCAACCGCGCCGTCGGCGCCCGACTGAACGGTGCTGATCATGCCTTCGATTTCCACGGTCGATGCCTGGGTACGGTGCGCCAAAGCCCGAACCTCGTCAGCCACCACCGCAAAACCACGACCCTGTTCGCCGGCACGCGCAGCTTCAATGGCGGCGTTCAAGGCCAGCAGGTTGGTCTGCTCGGCGATACTGCGAATCACGTCAAGCACCTTGCTGATTTCCCGCACATGCCCGGCCAGCTCGGAGACAGCGCCAGTGGACGCGGTGATCTCGTGGACCATGGTGGTGATGCCCTTGACCGTGTGATCGACCTGACCACGGCCATCGACGGCGTCGTCTGTCGCAGACTTCGAAGCCTCGGACGTGGACACCGCGTTGCGCGCCACTTCTTCCACTGCGGCAGTCATCTGATTGACGGCTGTTGCCGCCTGCTGGATTTCGTCGTTCTGGCGAGTCAGCCCGCGGGTACTTTCATCGGTGACGGCGCTCAGTTCTTCGGCAGCGGAAGCCAGCTGGTCCGAGGCACTGGCAATCTGTTGAATGGTGTTTTTCAGACTGCCCTGCATGTCGGACAGCGCGTCCAACAGTTGCCCGGCCTCATCGCCACTGTTAGAAACAATAGGCTGGGTCAGGTCACCGCCCGCAATGCGCTGAGCACTGGCGACTGCGACAGCCAAAGGACGGGTGATCATGCGGGTAATCAGCACGCCCAGCATGATGGCCACCAGAAACGCAATCACCACGCCAATCTCCAGCATCAATACCGAACTGGCCTTCAGGTCGGCAGCAGCGGCTGCGCCTTCCTTGATCTGACGGTTGTTGGAATCGATCATGGTGCGCATGTAACTGCGCACCTTGGTAAAGCTTTCCGAGGACAGGCTGTTCAACTGGGTCCGGGCAGCCTCGTAATTACCCGCCTTCATCAGGTCGACAACCTGTTGAGAGCCCGAAACGTAAGCGGGCAGCATCAGTTCCAACTGGTCACCGGCGGCGCGCTCGTCATCTTCCAGAGGCGTGGCGCGGTAGATCGCGAACACTTTTTGCGCACGGGCCAGGTCATCACTCAACGCCTGACGAACGCGATCCTTGTCTGTTTCGGAGACACCGCCATCCTGCGCATCCAGCAAACGGTAAAGCCCGCGGTTGTGAGCGGTGAAGCTGGTCAGCGCTTCATTGGTGTTGCTGACCGAGACGAGGTTGTTGGAAAAAGTAAGCTCAAGGGCGTTGGCCAGGCGGGTCACGCCCACCATTCCCAAAGCACCGACGGCCAGCGTAATCAATGCACAGATAATGAAAGCAGAGAGCAGCTTGGTGGAAAACTTGGACTGACGCAGGACGTTCATGGGGCTTACCTGTTGCTGAATGAGGAGTGGTGTCAGTGCCGGAATGAGGTGATCAAACAGCGATGATGTCATAGTGACTTCACCTCATTTGGATCGTTCCACAACCTCTTCTTTTTTCGATAGAAAGACTTTGGCAGTCGCACTTGTGCGGCCAACGCTCTCTATCGGTCCTGCCTCATTGCGTTCTTTGTCAGTGCAGGCGCGAAGTTTTTGACGCGTCGTCTGCCAGCTCATTGTTGCCAAGACGTTGCTCGGCGAACGTTCTCGCTTCAAAGGCCATGCGGTCCAGCTGGCGGTCGCGTTGCTTCTCCGCGTCGACCATCGCGCTGTTGCCGTGCTGTTTGAGCAGGTAAGCGTGAATCTGCCGCACTTCCACCGAGTTGTAGATCGGCGCGATATCCATGACCGCAAGCAAGCCGTCAGTACCGTGATCACGCGTGTTCATGATGACCTGCGGACCACGCGCACCCAGCACCTGAAAGCCCATTGCCTCGAAATACGCGACTTTGCCGACCACGCAATACAGCTCTGCGTGCGGATAGCGACTGGTCATTTTCTCCAGCATCGAGCGTGCGATGCCCTGACGACGGTGGCTGTCGCGCACCGCCATGTAGGCTACGGCGCAGGCCTGCGGATCATCCTGGACAGGCAGGTACAGCAAAAAACCCAATACGGTTTCGGGGTCTTCATCGTCCAGCGCGACGATCAGCTCCACGGTCAGCTGCTGCGAACCATCCATGGCATTCAGGTACAAATGCACCTCGTAGCCCACGCCGTACTGGTAAAGGTTGTACAGCGGGTTGCTCGGCGCGATGGCTACCAGGCTGATGTCAGTCACGTAATCGACGACCATCTGCTGGATCTGGCTCCGGATGAATTCCGGCGGCGGGGTGTGTAGCAGCATGATCGTCGGCATGGGAAAAGGGGCTCCATTTAACAGGTGTGTCTGTACAGGGTGTGGCCACATGATAGCGCGTCGAAGCATTCAGGACCGATATTGTCATATTGCCAGCATCCTGCAGCGCAACACTTAGTTGCAACTTATACGATGACTTGAAAAAAAGAATATCAAATAGCCACCCACCTGAACGATGATCCTAACTATCAGTACGATAGTACCAGCACAAGCCACAGCCACCTGCCAGTAACCAAATAATAAAGTTGATAATGATTCACATCCACCTGAAAGAGGGGCGAGCGAACACGTTTAATGACTGTCGACATTCAATAAAAATCTATTTATTTCAGAGGGATGCAGAACTAGAGAAAACACGGATATATAACGTGATCTACAACGTCTGAACGGGCATCAATGCACCGGGCGAATTCAGTGCAAACATTCTTTACCGGGTCCACCTTTTGCCTGAGTATTTATCTCAATCACCCCGATACATTTTTATAATCACCGCATTTCCCTCACGCGCCTAAGATAATCCGGCCTACTAAAAATATGAGGGATTCAAAATGCCGTTATTAAACTGGTCCAGACACATGGTGTGTCTGACTGCAGCCGGTCTGATTACTATTCCGACCGCTTATGCAGCCGATACCCTGACCCGCGACAATGGCGCCGTCGTCGGAGACAATCAGAATTCTCAGACCGCAGGCGCCGAAGGGCCTGTCCTGCTGCAAGACGTGCAACTGCTGCAAAAGCTGCAGCGCTTTGATCGCGAACGCATCCCTGAGCGCGTCGTGCATGCCCGTGGCACTGGCGTCAAAGGCGAGTTCACGGCCTCCGCCGACATCAGCGACCTGAGCAAGGCGACCGTTTTCAAATCCGGCGAGAAGACCCCGGTATTTGTACGCTTCTCCTCCGTGGTTCACGGTAATCACTCGCCTGAAACACTGCGCGACCCGCACGGCTTCGCCACCAAGTTCTATACGGCTGACGGTAACTGGGACCTGGTTGGCAACAACTTCCCGACCTTTTTCATTCGTGACGCCATCAAGTTCCCGGACATGGTCCACGCGTTCAAACCGGACCCGCGTACCAACCTGGACAACGATTCGCGTCGCTTCGACTTCTTCTCCCACGTACCGGAAGCCACCCGTACGCTGACCCTGTTGTATTCGAACGAGGGCACCCCAGCGGGCTATCGCTTCATGGACGGCAACGGTGTACACGCCTACAAACTGGTCAACGCCAAGGGCGAAGTGCACTACGTCAAGTTCCACTGGAAATCCCTGCAGGGCCTCAAGAACCTTGATCCCAAGGAAGTCGCTCAGGTCCAGTCCAAGGACTACAGCCACCTGACCAACGATCTGGTCGGCGCGATCAAAAAGGGTGATTTCCCGAAATGGGACTTGTACGTTCAGGTTCTGAAGCCTGAAGAGCTGGCGAAATTCGACTTCGACCCATTGGACGCCACCAAGATCTGGCCGGATGTTCCCGAGAAGAAAATCGGGCAGATGGTCCTGAACAAGAACGTCGATAACTACTTCCAGGAAACCGAGCAGGTCGCCATGGCCCCGGCCAACCTGGTTCCAGGTATCGAACCTTCCGAGGACCGTCTGCTGCAAGGCCGTGTGTTCTCCTACGCTGACACCCAGATGTATCGCCTTGGCGCGAATGGCCTGAGCCTGCCCGTCAACCAGCCCAAGGTTGCGGTCAACAACGGCAATCAGGACGGTGCGCTGAATACCGGTCACACCACCAGCGGCGTCAACTATGAGCCGAGCCGTCTGGAACCGCGTCCAGCGGATGACAAGGCGCGCTACAGCCAGCTGCCACTCAGTGGCACTACCCAGCAGGCGAAGATCACGCGTGAGCAGAACTTCAAGCAGGCGGGTGATCTGTATCGCTCCTACAGCGCGAAAGAGAAGACTGACCTGGTGCAGAGCTTTGGCGAGTCGCTGGCCGACACCGACACTGAAAGCAAGAACATCATGCTGTCGTACCTGTACAAGGCAGATCCGGACTACGGCACTCGGGTAGCCGAAGTCGCCAAAGGCGATCTGAGCAAGGTCAAGTCCCTGGCTGCAAGCCTCAAGGACTGATGATCTGATACCCCGTCCCGGTGCTTTGTCGCCGGGACGGTTCCCGTCAGGAGAACGCCCATGAAGCATCTGATCTATGGCTTGCTGCTGTTTGCCGCAGCCGCTAACGCCACACCACCGGCATCGACACCCACCCCCACTCCACCGCCTTCAGAGCTGACCGCCGAACAGACTGCCAGCCAACTGCGCACGCTGTTTTTCGATGCTTCCCGCGAAGGCAACAACCCCATGCTGGACACGTTTATCGAGGCTCATTACGACCTCAACATCCGTGACGAACAAGGCTATACCGGTCTGATTCTGGCGGCCTATCACGGCCATGAAGATTCGGTGATACGCCTGATAGACGCCGGAGCGGACCCTTGCGCCAAGGACAATCGCGGCAATACGGCGCTGATGGGGGCGATTTTCAAAGGTGAACTGAGCATCGCCAAGCGCCTGGTGCAGGCAGATTGTGGTGCTAACCTCACCAACAATGCCGGGCAGACCGCAGCCATGTACGCCGCTTTGTTTAAACGTACTGAAGTGCTCAAGGAACTGACCGACAAGGGCGCAGACCTGAGCATTCGTGACAGCATGGGCAATGACGTGGAAGGCTTGTCCAAAGGTGAATTCCAGGCGCCGCCTGTCCGCTGACGGCTGCTGGAATCAGTCTTCGCGCTCGATCATTTCGTAGATGCGGCTGGCAAACGCTTCCATGGTGAAGGGTTTGGTGAGCACCCACATCCCCGGATCCAGATGGCCGTTGCCAATGATGGCGTTCTCTGCGTAACCGGTAATGAACAGCACTTTGAGGTCGGGTCGAATGATCCGCGCCGCATCGGCCAATTGCCGGCCATTCATGCCACCCGGCAACCCGACGTCAGTCACCAGCAGGTCGATACGCGCATCGGACTCGATCACCTTGAGCGCAGATGCGCCTTCGCCCGCCTCGATCGGAATGTAGCCCTGATCCTCCAGCACTTCGGCCACCAGCATGCGGATGGTCGGCTCATCGTCGACAATCATCACAGTGCGCTCGGTCTGTACCGCGGCCGACCCAGAGGCATCTGCAGACTCGATCTCTTCCGGCGCCCCAAGGTAATGACGCGGCAGGTACAGGCACATGTTCGTACCCTGATCAGGCTCGGAATAGATGCGCACCTGACCGCCGGACTGGCGCACGAAACCGTACACCATCGATAACCCCAGCCCCGTGCCCTGCCCCAGCGGTTTGGTGGTAAAGAAAGGGTCGAAGGCCCGATTGATGACCTCGGGCGACATGCCTGTGCCGGTGTCGCTCACACACAGCGACAGGTACTGCCCGGGGATCAGATCGCGGCTTTGCGAACCACGCTCGTCAATCCAGCGGTTGGCTGTCTCGATGGTAATCCGCCCGCCGCGCGGCATGGCGTCCCTGGCGTTGATGCACAGGTTCAACAAGGCATTTTCCAGTTGCGGTGCATCGATGAACGTTGACCACAACCCGACCGAGGTCACCACCTCCACGGTGATGTGCGGCCCGACCGTGCGCCGAATCAGTTCTTCCATGCCGATGACCAACCGGTTGACGTCGACCGGCTTGGGGTCCAGGGTCTGCCGACGCGAAAACGCCAGCAATCGATGAGTCAGTGACGCCGCACGTTTGGAAGCATCCTGCGCAGCCCCTATGTAGCGGTCCAGTTCATTGAAACGGCCCTGGCTTACCCGTGTCTTGAGCAGTTCCAGCGAGCCCGTGATGCCGGTCAACAGGTTGTTGAAATCGTGGGCGATACCACCCGTCAACTGGCCTACGGCTTCCATCTTCTGCGACTGGCGCAAGGCTTCTTCAGCCTGGCTCAGGCGCTCCTGCTCGCGCAGCCGTTCGCTGACATCGTAGGCAAACAGGTAAGCGCCAATGGCCTGCCCCTGAGCATTGCGCAGCGTGCTGTAACGTATTTCAAAATGGCTGGCCGGATCGTTCGAGTCACTGAAGCTGACGCTTTCGGCGAACTCCTCGCCCGCTAACGCACGCGTCCAGCGCCGTTCAAGATCAGCCTTGCTGTGCGGCCGGTCGTCGAGCAAGTCGAGCATACTGTCACCCACTTGCGGCCGGACGCCGAACAGGCGCTCGAACTCGCGCAGGGCAGCGCCATTGATGGCCATCCAGCGAAAATTGCAGTCGACGACATGAATGATCGCATTGGTGCCGTTGACGACATCGGCCAGCACATTGCGCTCGGCCACGGCTTCGACAATGCGCGCCTCCAGTGTTTCGTTCAGCTGCTTGAGCGCCAGTTCAGCGCGTTTGCGTTCAGTGATGTCTTGAAACAACACGGCGACCTGCTTGCGGCTGGCTGGCTCGATGCGAAACGCGGTCAAGGCCAGATAGCGCCCGGTGGCCACCAGCTCGCGCTCGAAACGGATCGGCTTGCCGGTCCGCAACACGTCACCGTAAAACTCCACCCAGCCATCAGCCTCCTCGCGAACCATCTCGCGCAGCTTCTTGCCCACCACGTTGGAAATGCCGGCGTGGTACTCGTAGGCCGGATTGGCTTCGACGTGAATGTAATCGCTCAGCGGACCGTGCGGCCCGTCAAAGAACTCAATGATGCAAAAGCCTTCATCCATGGCGTTGAACAGAAAACGATAGCGCTCCTGGGATTGGGCCAGGGCGTATTCGGCCTCCCGACCGGTGACGCTCAGGCTCTCTTTAAGCGAGGCGTTTTCCTGCTCCAGAGCCGCCAATCGGCTCTGGAGATGTTGTAAATCTGTCGGGGTCAAAGCGGCGGCACCTGAGGTATTGGTTGCGCCGCTTTCCCGTCATGCGGGGCGGCACGAGCACGCTACGAGAAAAAACCCTCGCATGCAAAAATAATGGCGTTTTGAGCTCAGATATTGTGGGTTTTCGCCAGATCAGAGCGAGATACGATTGTGTGAACAGCCTTCAGGAGTCCAGGAGCGTGCCCTGCAGGAACTGTCCCATCAAGGCGCGCGATGTCAGTTCGACGCTGAGGAAGCAGCATGCAGGTGCAGCCATTGGTCCACGACTTGCCCCATGGTCTTGGGCTCGCCATTGTTGATCCATGCCATGAATGGCCGATCAAACCTGAACGACGCCCCGCACTGCAAGGTCATGAAGCGCCTCACGTTCTGCGTGTTCCGATAGGTGTCATTCACCGGCGTATCACGCGTGATGAGGCCGGAGTGCCAATCGAAAGCCATGCCTGATTCCTTCTGCTGTCGGGTTGCAGGCACTCTTTATAGCCGGATTCTGTTGCAGTCGCGAGGCTGGAAAGGCTTGTGGCGTACAGGAAATTGCGCAACCCCGCCTCACTCTCCCGCGAACGGCACCAACGACTCCAGCAGCCACGCACCCGCAGGCCCCAGACTGCGCTGGAATGACCAGATGACGTCCACCGCCGAGCGCCGCGGCCAGCCGGAGACTTGCAGCTCTTTCAGAAGGCCGCCCGAATAGCGCGACACCAGCCAGCGCGGCAATGCCGACCAGCCAAAGCCGAACGCAGCCATGTCCATCAACAGCAGGTAATTGGGTGCCGACCAATGCCGATGGCCGCTGGTGGGAAGGTCGTCGGTGGGGATGCTGTGCTCGATCAGCGTATTGAGGCGCAAGGCGCGATAGCGGGCCAGCTGTTGGTAATCGACCCGTTCCAGCGCGGCAAGCGGATGTTTGTGCGACACGAACAGACCGAAATCGGCACTTTCATCAATGGTCGCGTGACCGATTTCCGGTGGATAGCTGGCTTGCGCCGACAGCAGCCCCAGTGACGCCCTGCCCGACTGCACCAGGCTGATGGCGTCGCCATGCTCGGCGAACACGCATTCCATCTCCAGCTCTGGAAAGCGTTGATCGAGCTCGGTCATCAGCCGTTCGAAATCGGCAAACTGGTTGGCATCCGACAACACCAGCGTCAGCCGTGGCTCGACGCCTGCCGCAAGCCGCGCGGCAGCACGACGCAGCCGGTCCGAGGCGCACAGCAGATCATCGACACGGCCAAGCATGACCCTCCCCGCTTCGGTCAGGACCGGTTGCCTGGAAGAGCGATCGAACAGCTCCAGCCCCAGATCGATTTCCAGGCGGGCGATCGCTTCACTGATGGTCGATTGACTCTTGCCCAGACGGCGTGCGGCGGCGCTGAACGAACCCAGCGCGGCAATCTGGGCGAAGGCTTCCAGGGCTTCTGGCGAATAACTCATGGCGCTCTCATATCGGTTTAACCGATGGTATTGATTTTCAGCTTAACGCAAACACCGATGATAATGCCGCCATCCATCAGCACCAAGGGCAGCGTAGTCATGAGTAACAGCCAACCGCACATCGACCGGCAACCCGGCGTCGCCAGCAAAACCCTGCGTGAGCGGGCGATGCATGCCGCGCTGTTCGAGATCGGCGGTGTGATTCTGGTTGCACCACTGCTGGCCTGGCTGATGGACCAGTCGCTGGCGATGATGGGCGCCATGACGGTGATGATCTCGACCATCGCCATGCTGTGGAACATGACCTACAACGCGCTGTTCGACCGCCTGCGCATCCGCTACGGATTTACCATGAGCCTGACGGTCCGCATCCTGCACGCAACGGGTTTCGAAGCCGGACTGATTCTGGCCGTGGTGCCGCTGGCCGCATGGTGGCTGACGATCAGCCTGATGGAAGCGTTCTGGCTGGACATCGGTCTGCTGCTGATGTTTCTGCCCTACACCCTGCTGTTCAACTGGGCCTACGACACACTGCGTGAACGCCTGGTACAGCGACGTCTGGCGAGGTGTGAGGTGTGAGGCATCAGGCACACGCATACCGCGCATCAAATGTTCTCACTGGCTAATCAAATCCTCGTCATTGCACACTGTCCCCTACTGACCCAGGCAAGGACACCTTTCGATGACAACTGAAGTACTCAAACTGGCGGCGTTCAGCGATGGAGATCGCGGTGGCAATCCGGCAGGTGTGTGGATTGGCAATGCGTTACCCGATGATGCCGTCATGCAGCAGATTGCCGCCGACATCGGTTTTTCCGAAACGGCGTTCGCTGCGCCTGTCGAAGGCGGCTGGCGGGTGCGGTATTTCTCGCCGCTGGCAGAAGTACCGTTTTGCGGGCACGCGACCATCGCTCTTGGCGCAGCGCTGGCGGCGCAGCAAGGCGATGGCGTGTTTCAGCTGACACTCAATCAGGCGCAGATTACCGTCGAAGGCCATGCGCAGGGCTCACTGACGTCGGCGGCGCTGCAATCGCCACCCACGTTCAGCAAGCCGGTCAGTGCGCCGTTGCTGGAAGAAGCCCTTGCGCTGTTCGGCTATAGCCATGCCGATCTGGATGAGCGCATGACCCCCGCGCATATCAATGGCGGTGCCGGCCATTTGCTGCTGGCGTTGAACAGCCGGGCCAGGCTCAAGGATATGCGCTATGACCAGCAGGCGGGTCACGACCTGATGGTCCGTGAAGGCTGGGCGACGATTCTGCTGGCGTGGGCCGAGACCGATCAGTTGTTCCACACGCGCAACCCGTTTGCATTCGGCGGCGTCTACGAAGACCCGGCCACGGGCGCTGCCACGGCAGGACTGGGCGGCTATCTGCGCGATATCGGCTGGCCGCATGGCGGTTTGATAGACATTATTCAGGGCGAGGACATGGGCAGCCCGTCGCGCCTGCGCGCCGAAATCCCGCAGCAACCGGGAAGCTCGATCCGGGTGTCGGGGATGGCGCGCAGGCTTTAATACCGATCAGGTCCTGAGTTTGCTGCCCCCGATCGCCACGCCCACCAGCATCACGGCAACGATCATGAACGCCAGTTCAAGGCTGCTGACATGGGCAATGAAACCGATTGCCGCAGGACCGATCAGAATCCCGGCGTAACCAACCGTGGTGATGGCCGGGATCGCCACGCTTTCGGGCATGGTCTTCTGCCGGCCGGCTGCGCTGTAGCAGACCGGCACGATGTTCGAGCAACCCGCCCCCACCAGTGCATACCCCAGCAGCGCCGCCTGCCAGAACGGGATCAATGTCGCGACGGCCAGGCCCGCCGCGGCACACAGTCCGCCGAGAATAATCACTCGATTGGAACCGACCCGTTTTACCACTGCATCGCCAAACAGCCGCCCCAGGGTCATGGTCGCGGCGAATACCGCATAGCCCAACCCGGCATAGGAAGGCTCGACATCACGCAACGAGGTCAGGAATACCGCGCTCCAGTCGAGCATCGCGCCTTCGGCCAGAAATACGGTGAAGCACAGCAGGCCGATGAACAGCACCACGCCACGCGGGATCGCAAAGGCTGGCCCGTCGGACGGACTGCCATAGGGCAATAGATTTGGCGCCGCTTTGGCCAGCGCGGTCAGGGTCAGCACCACCACAATCAGCATCGCAGCAAAAGGCGAAATACCCAGGCTGAGCAGGCCGGCGACACCCGCCGCACCGACAATGCCGCCGAGGCTGAACAGGCCGTGAAACCCCGACATCATGGTCTTGCCGCTGGCGCGTTCGACAATCACCGCCTGCACGTTGGCCGTGCAATCCACACCGCCCATGCTCGCGCCAAACAGAAACAGCGTGGCGATCAATAGCGGCAGACTGGAGATCGTCGCCAGCAGCGGCAGGCACAGGCAGATCAGCAGCGTCGAACACACCAGCAGACGCCGACAGCCGAAGCGCGCGGCCAGTGCTCCCGCCAGCGGCATCGAAATGATCGAGCCCACCCCAAGACACAGCAACAAGAGCCCGAGCGTGCCCTCATCGAGGCCCATCCGCTGTTTGACGTAAGGCACCAGCGGCGCCCACGAGGCCACGCTGAAACCGGCAATGAAAAACGCGATACGCGTCGAAGACTGCTCCGCCCGAGCCTTGGCATCCTGGGCTGCGGTGCTGAAAGAGGTCATGCATGCTCCTTTTTGGGGTTGGGTCGCCACGAGTCGCGAAACTCGGCACTTCAGAAACCAAAGCGTCAGACAAACTTATGATACGCAATCGATTCACGCCTGCTCAAAAACACCTTAAACATGAATAATCTGTGTATCCATGATTGGCAAAAAGCCAGCAAACGCCAAGGGTAACTGAAAAAATCGTTAAATATCAAAAGCATTGTAAGGTGTCTCAATGAACTTAATACGAAAGCATAATCTTCGTAACCTTCTTTTATGTTTTTTTGGTCTAGACCTGTTTATTGCCATGCGTAAAAGGCTGGGTTAGATTCATTCCCGCACTGGGTTAGTGCAACTAACCGATGAGATGTTCCCTTTGGGAGTCGTCAGCGGCCACGGAAGAACCAGATGTTCATGGAGGATTCGATATATGAATACTTGCCCGAACGAAAACCATCGCTCCCTGCGTAACGCAACGCATGAGTCTTTCGCCAGCGTACTGTTCCTCACCGGAATCAGTCAGAACAATAAAGGCTCCGGCCCTCCCCGCGTGTCGAACCCCCTCAATCGTCAATCTTCTGTCCTGCTGTGCAACGTGCTTGACCGGTTGCCACGGATATCGAACGCCCCTGACTTGATGCCCCCCGTCACAAGCCAGCCTGCAGCACATGATGGCAGTCCCCCCTGCCTGACGGGCCTCATACCTTAGGGCACTGCTGCCCTGCTCTACCGACTCAAAACGAACACTGCACTCATTCGGTTTGCCCTTCGGCTAATCCGTTACGGAATTCGTGTACGCGCTCGCCCTTGTTTTCCCATGAACTACATCTGACTTTTCA
Source organism: Pseudomonas syringae pv. coryli str. NCPPB 4273 (assembly GCF_000972175.1). NCBI lineage: Bacteria > Pseudomonadati > Pseudomonadota > Gammaproteobacteria > Pseudomonadales > Pseudomonadaceae > Pseudomonas > Pseudomonas syringae pv. coryli. The sequence continues at coordinate 137,832 of NZ_AWQP01000053.1, forward strand.
AGACGGAGATGATTATGACTGGACTCAAAGTTGGCATTGTTGGTCTCGGCGCACAGATGCAGGAAAATCTGCTGCCCACGCTTTTGCAAATGCCGGACATTCGTATTGTGGCGGTCTGCGACAGTGATCGCCGCCGAGCCGAGCAGATCAATCGTTTTGTATCGAATGTGATGATCACGGACGATTTCGACGACATGCTCGCAAACGCCGGGCTCGATGCGGTCGTCATGGCCTGCCCGCCCCAGGCTCACCGCGATGTTGCGTTCAAGGCGATGGCCAAAGGTGTCCATGTTTTCGTCGAGAAGCCGCCTTGCTTCACCCTTGACGAACTGGACCAGTTGATCGACGCAAGTCGCCGCTCGAGCGTGATCACCGGCGTCGGCATGAACTTCAAATTTGCCAAGCCCATGCGTCAGTTGCGGCAGATGACCAGTGCCGAACAATTCGGCCAGGTCGTGCATATCCAGCTCAACCACTACGCCAGCAAACCCACCTCGCCACTCTGGGGGCTCGACTCAACGTTGAGGTCGTTCCTGCTCGCACAGGCCATCCATACCATCGATCTGGGCGTCACGTTCGGCGGCGGCGAGCTGCGTGATATCGAGTCGCGAGTGCAACGTCATGGCGATTCGTTACTGGTCAGTCTGGAGCTGCAATTCACCACCGGCGCCAGCGTCAGTCTGCTCAGCGGAACAATGTTCCCCTACTTTGAATTCGACATGAAAATCGTCAGTTCGAACTCGATGATGGTCGAGCTCAATAACCTGTGGAATATCACCATGCACGAGCCGGAGCACGGCACCAGCGCTACCGGTCCGGGTAAACGCTGGAGAGGCGCCTGGCAGCCGGGGCCTCTGGATTCCGGGTATGAGCGCAGTGGCTACTTCGGCGAACTGGAGCAGTTCTTCCATGCCGTTCGTCACAACACCGCTTATGAGGCGAGCTTCGAAAGCCTGCGGCCGACCTATGAGGTCATCGAAAGCATTTGCAAGGCAGATGCCGTCGCTCGACCCGACCTGGCCCTGAGCGCCTGACCCTACGCCACCAATGCCTGTTTTCGGAGCTTGCACACATGTCCAGTCTTTCCAGTAACACCACTGCCCGACCTGCTGTTTCGGATAAATATCGCCCGGTGTATGCGGACGACCTGCTGACCATGCAACTGACGCTGGAGCGTCCGCTGTCGGGGACCAGCGATGTGGTCGGCGAATACGAAAGCAAACTCGCCGCCTGGTTCGAAGCGCAACACGCCATTGCCGTATCGTCAGGTGGTGCCGCGTTAAGTGTGGCTATCTACGCCTCCGGGGTCGGTCCGGGCGACGACGTTCTGCTGACGCCCAGCTGCCCGCTGTGCACGATCTACCCGATCATCGCTGCCGGGGCCAACCCTATCTTCGTCGACACCCGAGCCCACGGCTTCGGTGCCGATCCGGCGTCCATAAAGGCGCGCATCACCTCACGCACCAAGGCCATCATCGATATTCCAATGTGGGGCTATCCGACGGAAGTCGACGAGTTGCGCACCCTGACCCGTGAGCTGGGTATCAAGCTGATTCTGGACCTGGCCCATTCGCACGGCACAACCCTGGAAGGCCGCCCGCTTTCGCAGTTCGGCGACCTGTCCTGTTTCAGCACCCACGAGCGCAAACCACTGGCAACCGGCGAAGGCGGTTTCATTCTCACCGACGACGATGCATTGGCGCAGCGCTGCCGCGACTACAGCCGCTTTGGTAACCTCAATGGCAAGGATTTCGGCCTCAACTACAAGCTCGCTGCATTGCCGGCGGCGCTGGGCGGCAGCCGTCTGGCGTCACTGAATGAGCAGATCCAGAAACGCAGAGAGAACGCGGCGTACTTTCTTGCCCGGCTCGACCACAGCAAGGTCCGGGAGAAGAAAATCATCGACGGCGGCCTGCCTAACTATTACTTCCTGAACCTGGAGCTGCACTTCGCCGACAACCGTGCATTCATCGATTACCTCGACGACGCCGGTATCCCTTCCGACATCAAGCGCTACGGTTGCAAGGCACTCTATGAGTTCCCGGCACTGGCACAGTACCGCAACGAATGCCCGAACGCAGAAGCGCTGCTGGCAGGCATGACAACGATTCCGGTTCATCCGGGCATTACCCGGGCGGAGCTCGACTACATGGCTGATCGCATCAACCAGTACGGTGGCGCATAAATGACTGAACCACTCGATCGCTCACAACTGGATCGGCATTTCACCGCGTCCGGGTTCGTCTTGAACCCGGAGCGCAAGATGCTGCTGTTGCATCACCGCAAGCTGGGCGTCTGGCTCTATCCGGGCGGCCACATCGAACAGGGCGAAACCCCTGACGTTGCAGTACTCAGAGAGATTTTCGAAGAGACGGGCATTCATGCCGAGTTGCTCGGCGAGCGTGATGAAGAGCTCGCCGATGTCGAAACCGATGTCACCGTCCTGCATCAGCCTTACCGGGTGCTGTGCGAATACATCAATGACAAACGCGGCCCGCACTATCACCTGGACCTGATTTATGTAACAGCAACCAACCTGCAGGCCTGCCCGGACAACCGGGAAGTCGAGCATGCGCGGTTTTTCAGCCATGCAGAAACCGCAGACCTGAAGATGTTTCCCAATTTCCGGCGAATGGTCGACCGGGTTTTTGCAGACGATGCGCTGTGGGATCTGGTGGGAATGAAGGTGGCACCATGAGCCTGCGTACCATTACCCAGCTGCGCACCATTACCCAGAAAGGGCCGATGCATTCGATCGATGACCTGCATGAGCTGGAGCGGGCGCTGCATTCGGGCCTGACAGGCACTTCGCAGGTGGTCGATGAATACGAAGCGGCGCTTTCCGGGCTGTATGGCATCAAGCATGTGATCGCTGTGTCTTCGGGTGCGGCATCAGTGACCGCTGCGCTGGCCGGTGTCGACTTCCAGCCGGGCGACGAAGTCATCGTCGCCCCGACGGGGCCGATCTGTACGGTTCTGCCAATCCTCTCGCTGGGGCTTGTGCCGGTGTTCTGCGATGTCGCGCCGGACAGTTTCGGCCTGGATCCGCAAGACCTGCAGCGCTGCATAGGCCCTCGTACCTGCGCAGTCATCGAAGTACCGATGTGGGGCTATCCGATTCGCTCGAATGAAACCTGGGCGATCATGCGCCAAGCCGGTATTCCTCTGATCCAGGATCTGGCCCACGCACACATGACCCGGCTGGACGGCACCTGGCTCGCACGGCATGGGGATATCAGCTGTTTCAGTACCCATGACTGCAAATTCATCTCGACCGGCGAAGGCGGCTTCGTGATGACCGATGACGACGACCGGGCCAGACGAATCCGCGCCTATACCCGTTTCGGCAACCTGACAGGCGAATCGCTGGGCATCAACCTGAAGCTGGGCGGGCTGCAGGCGGCGCTGGGGCTGGCCCGTTCGCGTCAGCTCTATTCGCATCTCGAACGGCGCATGAGAAACCGCGATCGTCTTCTGTCCATGCTCGACAACCCGGCGTTTCGCGAGCTGCCTGTCGTCACAGGCGGCGCAGTCAACGCCTACTCGCTGCTCCTGCAATCAGTGGGGCATGACGGTCGCCAACTGGTGCACTACCAACAACGCCACGGTATCGAATCGGACATCGGCAAGTACGATAACCAGCCGCTTTACCAGTTGCCGCTGCTGACCCGGTATCAACGCGATTGCCCTAACGCTGCCAGATTGCTGCGTTCACTGACGACGGTGCCTCTGCACCAGAATCTGCTGGACGACGATCTGCATTACATCGCCAAGGTGCTCAATGACTACTCTCCCGATTGAACCGGCCCTGCGCTCGGGCCATGCGGTAGTAATAGGCGGCAGTGTCACCGGCTGCCTCACCGCTGCCGTGCTGGCGCGCCGCTTCGAGCGTGTCACTGTCGTCGAAAAAGGCGACTTTTACGACGAGACAGGCCCGCGTCAGAGCCTGCCTCAAGAACATCATGTGCACCTGCTGCTGTTGCGCGGCAAGCAGATCATGGAGCGGATCTATCCGGGTCTGCTGAGTGCGCTCGAACAAAGCGGCGCTCAGGTTGCGGACCTCGGACATGATGTGAAGTGGTATCAACGCGGCCGCTGGAAAAACCGTTATCGCAGCGGCATCGAAGCTCACTACTGCAGCCGCCGGCTCATCGACAACCAGTTGCGCCGTTGCCTGACGACCGTACCGCAGGTCAGCATTCTGTCCGGTACACGGGTCACGCGCATCGAGTTTTGCGGTGCCGACAATCTGCGTCAGGTGAGCGGCGTGGTGATCGATGACGGCTCGGGCAAGCGCAACCTGTCCTGCGACCTGCTGGTGGATGCCAGCGGCCGCGGCACGCACATGCCTTCCTGGCTGAAAGACGCAGGCTTCGGCAGCGTGCAGCACAGTGTGGTCAAGACCGAACTGGGCTACGCATCGCGCATCTACAAACGGCTTCCTGCCTTCGCTGAACAATGGCAAGTATTGCTGGTGCTGCCCACCGCTCCGGCCCAGCGCTCGATGGGGGTCATCAGCCCGATCGAGGGCGATCGCTGGATGGTCACCACCGGGGGCTGGTTCGGCCACTTCCCCGGCAAGGACCCCGACGAGTTTCTTCAGGCACTGGCCAGCCTGCCCGTCCCGGACATCCATGACGTCATCCGCGAGGCCGAGCCACTCTCGGAGATCTTTACGTTCAAGATGCCTGGCAGTCGCCGCACTCACTACGACCGTCTCAAACACTGGCCGGAGGGCCTGCTGGTGGTGGGCGATGCGTTGAGCAGCATGAATCCGCTGTACAGCCAGGGCATGACCATCGCGGCACTCGAAGCCGATTGCATCGATGAGCGCCTTGACGCACTGCTGGATGAGTCACTCCGCTGCCATCAGTTGCAGGGCCTGCTGTGCAGTGTCGTTGACGGTGCCTGGAACATGGCCACGGCCGAAGATTTTCGTTTTCCGGAAACCTCCGGGGAACGCACCTGGCGCACACGTTTCGACCATTGGTATGGCGCCGGGCTGGGTGCGCTCTCGGCCAGCAATCGTCGTGCGCTGGAAACGCAGATCAGTGTGACTAACCTGGTGATGGACCCGGCGCGGGTGTATTCGCCAGCGATTGTGTCGCGCATCGCTCTCAACGCCCTACTTTCCCGGAATACCCGACAATGATCGACGACATCCTGCATTTCTCCGGCATCGAGCATGTGGTGTTCGACTGGAACGGTACGTTGATCGACGACCTGGATCTTGCCGTCTGCGCCGTGAATCGCTGTGGCGAGCAGTTCGGCGTCGCGCCTGTCACCGCCGAACAATACCGGGCAAGGTTCGACTTTCCGATTGCCGGGTTCTACGCATCACTCGGCTTCGACCTGGACCGTGTGCCGTTCTCTACCATCGTGCAGCACTACCTCGCGCACTTCGACGCAAACGTTGCCCACTGCCCGCTGCAACCGGGCGTAATCGAGTTTCTCGACGCAGCACGCAGGGTCGGAATCGGCGTCTCGATCCTGTCGGCATCGCACTGTGACGTTCTGGTTCAGACCCTGCGCGCGAAGGGCCTGTATGAGTGTTTCGAACATGTCGTGGGGCTCAGCCATAACCAGGCCACCAGCAAGACCGCCGAGGCCGTAGTGCTGCAGAAAACCCTGGGCACACCGGCCTCACGCACCCTGTTTGTCGGCGACACACTGCATGACTTCGACGTCGCAAATGCCGTGGGCTGGTCGCCGGTGCTGGTTGCGACAGGCCATCAGAACAGCGAACGCCTGCGACTCAGTGGTGCCCCGCTGTTCGATGGCCTGGGCGATCTGCTCGAACGCTTCACGCCCTTCCCCATACCGCACGCCAAAACCGGGGGTGCCTGAGCATGGCCACATCGCACATTGTTCTGTCTGGCCTGATCGCCACTGCATTGACCTTGCGTGCGATCGTTGCCTTTTACTACCGCGACAAGCAGCGCATATTGCGATTGCTGCGCCTGATACCCCGGCTACCGGACCGCAAGGAGCACTACTACCGACCGCTGGATGGCTGGCTCGCGCCGCTGCCGTTCATCTGGACCTGGCTGGATATCGTCGCCGCCGTGCTGCTCGCATCACTCTACTCCTCGCCGCTGGCCTGGCTGATGGTGGTGCTCTGGAGCGGTGGACGGCTGCGTGCGCTGCAGGAGTTTGGCCATAACGCCGTGCATTTTGCGTTGTGCCCGCATCACGATTGGCAGTGGTGGCTGAGCGATATCTTCTATCAGTTTCCAGCGTTCAAACGTGACATGCGCAGCCGACACCAGACCCACACGCTGGAACACCATCGTAACCCCAATCATCCGGATCTCGACCCCAACCGCGCACGGGTGCATGCCGGTGGCTACGTGGCCGGCATCTCCCCCGGCAAATTCTACTGGTTGCTGCTCTATCCGCTGACGCCCCAGGGGGCCCGGGTCAATCTGAGCACCATGGCGCGCAACAGCCTGTTGAATCACTCGCGCCTGAGCACGGTGGTTCGCGTCGTGTGTCTGCTGGCGGTTACCGCGCTGCTCTACTGGGCAGGCGGCTGGAAAGGCGTGCTGTTTGGCTGGCTGGTTCCGCTGCTAACGTCGTATCCGGTGTTTGCCTGGGTGTCACTGCTCACCGAGCACCGCTGGTTTGTCGAAGGGACGTCCAGGGACCGACGCGATCTTGAATACCTGGCAGGCCGACCCACCGATTATTTCGGCATCACCGGGTGGCTGATTCGCGTGTTCATCGCGCCGACGTCCGACGCCTATCACCTGGCGCACTCGCTGTACCCCGGCGTGCGCTGGAACTACCTGCCGGCGATTGACCGGCATCTGAAAATCCATGAGCCACGCTACAGCAACAACGCCAGTGAAGGCCTGCTGCTTCGACGCGGCAGCGCACCCACTGCGCTATCCGAACTGTATGAGCGTCTGGTGACCACCGGACATCCAGAAACCATCTTGAAAACCAGAGGCAGCGTATGAATACCCAGGCACATCAGCACATTCAACGTATCGGCATCATCGGCGGCAGTGGCCTTCAACAGTTGCCCGGTTTGAAGGACATACAGCTCGTCGAGTGCGAAACGGCGTTCGGCAAACCCTCTTCTCCCGTCACGCTGGGCACCCTCAACGAGGTGCCGGTGGCGTTCGTGCAGCGCCACGGTGTGGGCCATACCATCCCGCCCGCGTTCATCAATGTGCGCGCCAATATTGCCGCGCTGCGCAGTGTCGGCTGCACTCAACTGTTGTCGGTGAGTGCCGTGGGCAGCCTGAGCCACGATGCACCGCCGGGCAGCTTCGTGCTGATCGACCAGTTCATCGATCGCACCATCAAGCGCGACAAGACGTTCTTCGGGCCGGGACTGGTCGGTCACGTACCGTTTGGCGACCCGGTGTGCGGGCGCATGCGTTCGGTGCTGGCCAGCGCCGCAGAAGCCGCCGACGTGCAGGCCCGCAACGGCGGCACCTACGTGGTCATGGAAGGGCCGCAGTTTTCGACACGCGCCGAGTCCAGCCTCTATCGCCAATGGGGTGGCACCGTGATCGGCATGACCGCCATGCCGGAAGCCAAGCTGGCACGCGAAGCGGAGCTCTGCTACGCAATGATTGCCATCCCCACGGACTTCGACTGCTGGCACGAGTCCCATGAACAGGTCAACGCGACGCTGGTCGCCCAGCGAATGGCCGATACGGTCGCACTGACACGCCGTCTGGTCACCGAAGCCGTGACGCGGTTGGGCGAACACCAGGGTACCTGCTCAGCCGGGTGTGATCATGCGCTGGACACCGCCGTCATGACCGCCCCCGAGCACCGCGATCCGGAAATGATCGCGCGCCTGCTGACGGTTGCCCCCAACGCCACTCACCTGGGGGCCAAGGCATGAACAATCCGGGCACCACTCAGGACAGAGTGCGTATCAAGAAGGTCGAAGTGCTCTCGGACAACTGGTACGTACTGCGCAAGACCACCTATGACTTTCAGGGGCGCAACGGCGCCTGGCGCACCCTGACCCGGGAAACCTACGACCGCGGCAACGGTGCAACCATCCTGCTCTACAGCAAGCTGAAGAAGACCGTCGTCCTGACCCGGCAATTCCGCTTTCCGGCCTTCGTCAACGAGCACGACGGCATGCTGGTCGAAACCTGCGCCGGGTTGCTGGATCGCGACGATCCGCAAACCTGTATCCGCAAGGAGACCGAGGAAGAAACCGGTTATCGCATCCAGGAGGTGCGCAAGGTCTTCGAAGCGTTCATGAGCCCTGGGTCGGTGACCGAGCGGCTGTACTTTTTCGTCGGCGAATATTTCGATGAAAACAAGCTGAGCGACGGCGGTGGTCTGGAAGCGGAAGGCGAAGAAATCGAGGTTCTCGAGCTGCCGCTGGACGAAGCGCTGGCCATGATAGACACCGGGGCGATCTGCGACGGCAAGACCATCATGCTGCTACAGTACGCCAAGCTGCATGGACTGCTGGATTGAGGCCGGGCATGGATGAACTTATCGCTATCAGCTCGATGGAAAATGCCGAACTGGCCGAGTTCGTGGCAGGCATCAGCGAGCATATCGGTGTACCGGTGCGCCTCTCGCGCTGGTCCACATCAGAATTGATCGAACGCGTGATCGATGGCACGGCAGGCGACTGGGATCTGCTGTTGGGGACGGCTGCCACCGCCCTGCTCGATCCTGCACTGAACTCGCAGTTGCTGACGCTGGACGCGCTTGATTGCTCGACTCTGCCCGCGCAGGCGATTGCCGCCGACCGACGCTGGTTCAGCCCGTCAGGCTTTGTCCCGGCCTTTTGTTATGACCCGCACGTGCTCGCTGCCCACGGCCTCACGCCGCCACTGTCCTGGGAAGCGCTGTGCGCACCGGCGTGGGCGAATCGGATTGCCTTGCCAGATCCGGGACGCTCGGGCGCAGGCTATCTGCACCTCAGCGCGCTGCTCGAAGAGTACGGCGAGCAGGCCTGGGACAGGCTCGCTCACATTGCACAACTGCGGCCATCGATCAGCGGGTCGTCCACCGCCCCGATAGAGGCGGTGATCAAGGGCCATGCGCTGGTCGGCGTGACGGTGTCCACGGCTGCTACTCGCGCAGCGGCGCAGCGCGGTTCCCTGCACTGGTGCGTGCCCGGTGATGCACGTCGCTACGAGTTCGAAGTGTTCGGCTGTCGCGCCGGTTCGCCGCGTGCGACACAGGCGCTGCAGGCACTTGGCTGGATGCTTTCGCCGGGCGCCGCTGCCATCAGCCGACGCTACGGCAAGGTCGTGATCGGTGGCGTGTCGAGCGATACACTGGCAGCGGCCGACCTAAAGGCGCTGGATGCCATCGAGGCCAGCCATACCAAAGTCGCCCGTTGCGCACGCTGGCATTCACTGTTCGACACAAAGGCTGGCCTATGACCGACATGGCCCACAACCAATCGATGCAGTCGCCCTCTGCCCCGGCAAGAACGGAGCGACGGCCGTGGGGGATTTACCTGATGTTCGGCCTGTTCGGGGCCCAGCAAGGCATGCTCGGACCGCTGATGCCGTTTCTGCGTGCCGAGTTCAATCTTGATCTGCGCTGGACTGGCCTGCATTTCGCCGCATACGCCTTGGGGCTGGTGCTGATCGGGGTTCCCTATCGCTGGCTGGAGGGCCGGGCACTGACAATCGGCATCGGTCGTATCGCCATAGGCTCTATCGTGCTGGCCAGTGGACTGTTTTCGATCGCCGGCGGTTTGACCATGACACTGCCGGGCAGCGTACTGATGGGCTTCTCGGGTGGTCTGGTCATGGCTGTCGGACAGGCCATGCTCGGCAGACTGTATGGTAGGCAGGCTGCCGCCAAACTGGTGGAAGCTCACATCGTGGCGGGCCTCTGTGTACTGGGCGGCGCGCTGCTGGTGGGCGCCGCGACAGCCATCGGGCTGTCGTGGCGCATGGCCCCGCTGATGGTCAGCAGCTGGGCGCTGGTCATGTTCTGCCTGCCGCTGACTATTCATAAGTCCGGGGCCGGCCATAACGCCTCATCGCAAAGGGTCGATACCCCGCGCCTGCAACGCCTGACCCGGCTCAGTCTGTGGGCCTTGGTGATACTCGGGATCTCGGCGGAATGGGGCGTGGGGTTCTGGGGCGCGGAGTACATCAAGACCCATGTACAGACCAGCGCGTCGGTCGCAGCGACGCTGATGAGCCTGTACTTTGCCGGCACCGTCTGCGGGCGACTGGTCAGCAGCTACGCGCTTCGCCGGGTCTCACCGTTTACATTGCTGACCCTGGTGATATTCAGCGCCATTGCCACGCTGCTGGTGCTGTCGTTCGTACAAGGCGTCATCGGCACAGCGATCCTCACGTTCGTGCTCGGTGCCTGCCTGGGCAATTTCTTTCCGCTGATTCTTGGCTCGTCCATGCGTATTGCGCCACAGGCCAGCTCGACGCTCAGTACCCAGGCATCACAGGCGGTCGGTGTGGCGCTGCTGCTGGCGCCGTTTCTGCTCGGGCTGCTGTCCGAGCGAATCGGGGTCGAGGCAGCTTTCAGCCTGCTGATCGTCTATCCCCTTCTCATGTTGCCGCTGGTCCCCGCCTTACGTGGTGCCTGGTCTGCCGGCAACGCTACCGCCCCCTCAAAGGAGTAGGAATCGATGGCCCTTCGCGCGCTGTTGTTCGATCTGGACGGAACGCTTATCGACACCGATGAACTGCATTTGAACGCCTATAACCAGCTGCTCGCACGCTGGGAACGTTCGATGGACATCGGTTATTACAAGGCCCATGTCATGGGCTTTCCGGATGACATGATTTTTGGCGGCCTGTTTCCCGATATTCCGGCGGCGCAATACGCCAGTCTGGCGGCGGAGAAAGAGGCCATGTTTCGCGCTCAACTGGGCGAGACGATCCCGGTGGCAGGCGTGTTGCGTATCCTGGATCACGCGCGCGAAACCGGCCTGCGCACCGCAGTGGTGACCAATGCGCCCCGTGAAAACGCCATGGCCATGCTGACCGGCCTGGGCATTGTCGACCGGTTCGACACCATCGTGATCGGCGGTGAGCTGGCACGTGGCAAACCACATCCGATGCCTTATCTCACGGCCTTGGAACTGCTCGATGTGACGGCCGATCAGGCGCTTGCCTTCGAGGACTCGCTGGCAGGCGTCCAATCGGCGAGCGCCGCCGGGATCCATACCTTCGGCATGCTGTCGGGGCTGGATGAGGGTCAGCTACGAGCGGCCGGTGCCCGGGACATCATTCGCGACTTCAACGGTGATGCGCTCTGGCGACACCTTGAATCGCCCTCCTGACGCGCCCGTTTTCGGTCAGGTGCAGGGTGACATCCGCGCGCCCTCGCCTGACGAACGTTGCGCCTGCAAATCCGAGCTTTTTGCGACCCTGCACACTAAACTAGCCTCCGCGCGCACCAGACAGGTGCGCAATCTGTCGATTCAGCTGTTGCGGAGGCCGTTGTGTACAAAGGTGTGGTGCTGTCAGTCCTGGCGTCTACGCTGTTCGGGGTCATGTATTTCTATACGTCACTGATGGCCCCGCTCGACGGCGAAGAAATCTTCGGCTGGCGCATGCTGCTCACCGTGCCCTGCGCGACGCTGTTCATGCTGGTCAGCGGTGACTGGCGGCGAGTCCGCGAAGTGGCTGTCCGGCTCAGGCAGCAACCGCTGCTGATCTTCGCGCTGCTGCTGTCTTCGGTGCTGCTCGGTGCGCAGTTGCTGATCTTCATGTGGGCGCCGCTGCACGGGCGCAGTCTGGAGGTATCGCTGGGCTATTTCCTGCTGCCGCTGAGCATGATTCTCACCGGCCGCGTGGTGTATGGCGAGCACCTCTCCTACCTGCAGAAAGTCGCTGCGGTGTTTGCCCTGATCGGCGTGGCGCATGAGCTGTGGCGGCTGGGCAGTTTCTCCTGGGAAACCCTGCTGGTCGCGGGCGGCTATCCGCTGTACTTCGTGCTGCGTCGCACGCTCAAGACCGATCACCTCGGCGGGCTCTGGTTCGACATGCTGCTGATGCTGCCCATCGGCCTGTGGTTCATCGCCCACGGCCATCCGCAGGCCATTCAGCAGGCACCGCTGTTGTACCTGCTGATTCCGCTGCTCGGGGTGATCAGTGCCTCGGCGCTGGTCAGTTACATTCTTGCCAGCCGCCTGCTGCCGTTCAGCCTGTTCGGGCTGCTCAGTTATGTCGAGCCGATCCTGCTGGTCGGCGTCGCCCTGCTGCTGGGCGAGAGCATCAGTCGCGATGAATGGCTGACGTACCTGCCGATCTGGCTGGCCGTGGTGGTCCTGATGATCGAAGGCGCCAAGCATATGCTGGCCCAGCGCCGCCGCGATGCGAGCTGAGCGTCAGGACTCGGTGAAACGCTCCAGCTGCATTTCCTGAAGCCGACTGAGGGTGCGCCGAAAGGCAAACGACAGGTAGCCCTCGGTGTACAGCTCGTCCATCGGCACCGGCGCTTCGACATACAGCGGAATGCGCCGGTCATAGCACTCGTCGACCAGCGCGATGAAACGGCGCACGCCGTCATCGTTGGGCGACAACTGCGGCAGCTCGCGATCGCCTGCGGTCACCTGCTCGACGCCATCCTCGGTGCCGCGGGCAATTTTCGCTTCGCGCTGCGCGGCCCCCAGCAGCGGCACCTCGCTGAGCAGAATCACCGAAAAGCGATCACACAAGGCGATGAAATCCATGGCCGCCAGCGGCTGTTCGCAAAGGTCGCGATAGCGGCACCACACGGCCGTGTCGGAATGCTGAACCACATTGATGCTGCGATAACCGAGCATGACCTGCGAATCGTGGACCGGCTGATCCGCGCTCAACGCTTCGAAGATGCCCTGCAAGGCACTGGGTCGACCGGCTTCGGCAATCCAGTAGCGCTGATGCAGTTGCCCGGGGTGCAGCCGGTGATCCTCGCCGCCGTCGACGGCCACGACATCCATGTACTTCAGAATGGCCGCAACCGCTGGCAGGAAGCGCTCGCGATTATGGCCATGGCTGTATAACTGCTCCGGTGGCTGGTTGGACGTGCAGACCAGCACCACGCCCTCTTCGAACATCACCTGCAGCAGCCCGCCGAGAATCACCGCGTCGCCGATATCGGTGACGAACAGCTCATCGAAACACATCACCCGCACGTCACGCGCCAGCTCCCTGGCGACCACGGTCAGCGGCTGGGAAGTGCCCATCAACTCGAACATGCGTTTGTGCACCCAACGCATAAAGTGATGAAAATGCTGACGCCGGGCCGGTATGCTCAGGCTCTCGAAAAAGCGGTCCATCAGCCAGGTCTTGCCACGCCCGACCGGCCCCCACAGATATACGCCGCGGGCCCTACCGCGAGCGTCGGCCAGCCCCTCGTAACACGCCTGCAATTGCCGGGCGGCCTGCAACTGCGCCTGATCGGGTTGAAATCCACGCTGGACGGCACGTTCGTAGGCTTGCAGAGGAGAGACGGCATCCATCAGGCACACACCCTTCGCTATCGGAGAAAAGACATCCAGCGTATACGAGGCTGCGCCGCGCAACGCAACTCATCAACTCAACTCAGGCATGCTGCACGCCGGCACGCTTGAGCAGTCGCTTGCAGCGCTCGGACAGGTGGACCACACGCAGATGCTTGTCCGCTTTGGCGTAGCGCTCGCGCAGGGTTTTGAGCGCAGCGATGGCCGAGTAATCGACAAAGCTCAGATGGCGGCAATCCAGTGTCACCTGAGTCGGGTCTTCGGCCGGGTTGAACTGGTCGAGAAACGGTGTGGTCGAGGCGAAGAACAGCGTGCCATGCAGGTGGTAGACCTTGCTGCCATCGGCTTCGATGTGACTGTCGGCGTACAGCTCGCGAGCCTGCTGCCAGGCGAAATTGATTGCCGCGATGATAATCCCGAACACCACTGCGGTGGCCAGATCGGTCAGCACCGTGACCACGGTCACGGCAATGATCGCCAGCACGTCGTTGACCGGCACCTTACGCAATACGCGCAGCGAGGCCCAGGCGAAGGTCTGCTGGGCGACCACGAACATCACTCCGACCAGTGCCGCCAGTGGAATGCGCTCGATCAGCGGCGAGAGGAACAGCACGAACATCAGGATCATCAAACCCGCTACCACGCCCGACAGACGACCGCGGCCGCCAGAACTCAGGTTGATCACGGTCTGGCCGATCATCGCGCAGCCACCCATGCCGCCGAAGGCACCGGACACCACGTTGGCAGCACCCAGTGCCACGCACTCGCGATCCGGATAACCACGGGTTTCGGTGATCTCGTCGGTCAGGTTCAAGGTCAGCAGGGTTTCCAGCAGACCGACCAGCGCCATCAGGATCGCGTAAGGCGCGATGATGCGCAGCGTCTCCAGATTCCACGGAATGTCCGGCATGGCGAATACCGGCAAGCCACCAGCAATGTGCGCCATGTCGCCCAGGGTGCGGGTCGGCAGGCCAAGCAGGTAGACCGCCAGCCCGACGCTGAGGATGGCCACCAGCGCTGGCGGCGCAACGCGGGTCAGGCGTGGCAACAGGTAGACAATCGCCATGGTCAGCGCCACCAGCCCGAGCATCACGTACAGCGGCGTACCGCTGAGCCATGATTCACCCACTTTGAAGTGTTCCAGTTGCGCCATCGCGATGACGATCGCCAGGCCGTTGACGAAGCCCAGCATCACCGGATACGGCACCAGACGCACCAGTTTGCCGAGCCGCAGCAAGCCGAACAGGATCATGATCAGACCGCCCAGCAATACGGTCGCCAGCAAATACTGCACGCCCTGCTGAACCACCAGCGCGACGATCACCACGGCCATGGAACCGGCCGCACCGGACACCATGCCCGGACGCCCGCCGAACAGCGCAGTCAGGGTACAGATGATGAATGCGCCGTAGAGCCCCATCAGCGGATTGAGATGGGCCACCAGCGCGAAGGCGATGCACTCGGGCACCAATGCAAAAGATGTGGTGAGGCCTGCCAGGACTTCGGCACGTATACGGATCGTTTTCATGGGTTACCTGAGCGGCGCTCCGTGGAAGAAGCGCAAAAAAGGGGGCATATTACGCAAACCTTTGACGACCGACCACCACGGCGGGGCTTCCAGGAAGGCTCTCTGATGATCGGCCCATGCCCCAAAACAACAAGGAGTAGACCGATGCAATGGAATGGAACGCTGCTCTGCACAGGCCTTCTGCTGGCCAGTGCGGTGGCTGTTGCCGACGACGACACGGCGGCTGTCGACGCATTCGTGCAGGCAGAAGCCAGCAAAGTGATGCAGGAAAATCACATTGCGGGCCTGTCGATCGCCGTCACTCGCCAGGGCAAACAGCAGTTCTACACCTACGGCGTCGCGTCAAAAGCCACCGGCCAGCCAGTGACCCGCGATACGCTGTTTGAACTTGGCTCGATCAGCAAGACCTTCACCGCCACCCTCGCTACCTGGGCGCAGGCCAATGGGCAGCTGTCGCTGACGCAAAGCATCGACAGCTATATTCCGCAGTTGCAGGCCACGCGGCTGGGCAAGGTGCCGGTTTTCCATCTGGGCACTCACACGGCTGGCGGCTTCCCGCTTCAGGTGCCGGATAACGTGCAGAACCCCCGCCAGTTAATGGAATATTTCAAGGCCTGGCAGCCCGAATATCTGCCCGGCACCCATCGCACCTACGCCAATCCCAGTGTGGGCCTGCTCGGCATGGTTGTGGCGCGCAGCATGAAGCTGCCGTATGAAACAGCCCTGCAGCAGCGGCTGTTTCCGGCGCTGGGTCTGAGCAGCACCTATATCGATGTACCCGATGAAAAACAGGCGCTGTATGCGCAGGGCTACAACAAACTCGACGAGCCGGTCAGGGTCAATCCAGGTCCGCTGGCGGCGCAAGCCTACGGGGTGAAATCGAGTACCCGGGACGTACTGCGTTTTATCGAAGCGAACATCGGCCTCGGTCAAAACGACGCCGCGCTGCAAAAAGCCCTGCGCGACACTCGGACCGGCTACTTCAAGGTCGGCGGTATGACTCAGGACCTGATCTGGGAGCAGTATCCGCTGCCGGTCCGTCTCGAGACGCTGCTTGAGGGCAATGCCAGCGCCATGCTGAACACGGTCAAAGCCGAAATGATCGAGCCGCCGCAGGCAGCGCAATCTTCGGTCTGGGTCAACAAAACCGGATCAACCAACGGTTTCGGCGGCTACGTGGCGTTCATTCCGGAAAAACAGCTCGGCATCGTGATTCTGGCCAACAAAAACTATCCGAATGAAGAGCGCGCAAGGCTGGCTTACCGGATTCTTGGCCAACTGCAGTGCTGTTCAGAGGAGCCGGGTACGCTCTGACGATTCGGCGAAATACTCGTCTTCCAGCAGCATGTCTTCAAAAAAGGCACCGTAGGTGTGATCAGGGTGCCTGATATGGATTTCCAATACCCATAACTGGCTGCTGGGTGTGAATTCGATATCGGCCATCGCACCTTTGTAGATCGCGGTATGCGGAAAGTCCGACAACCTGTGGCCATCAAGGTCCATATTCAACTCCCAGCCACGCCGCTCACTGGCTTGGGCAGCAAAAAGGTAAAGGGCCTTGCCCGTTGCTCCAGTGGTCAGCCAATGCCGGCGTACTTCGTGGAATATCGCTTGTGAATCCTGCGCGCAACGAGCCTTCCCGATATCAGTGCCGGTCACGAACGTTTGCCCGCCATCGCCCTCGAAGCCCTGCCAGGTCGGGCCGATATCAATAAAGAAAATGTCGTCTTCGCCAAGTACGACTCCGACGTCGGAGGGGGCACCGAAAGTCTTGATGGTGTTGCTTGCGAAGCGGACAAATACCCCATGCCATCCGCGAAGCATTTCCCGTTCTGCAAGCACATGTTTGGCCAGCTCAAGCGCTTGTTCTTCAATCATACCCGGCTTGATCAGCCCTGCTATTTCCATCACCGCGTCACGCGTCATGTTGCGGACCCTCATCATGTTGCTTGCGTTGTAATGCGCGCCGACGGCTTCCAGAGCATCACGATCATGCAGATTGAGCATGGGAGTTACCTCAATTGAGAGCGAATGGGTTTCAAAGGGGGTGTTGACCACTACAGCCCAGTGGAGCGGCGGTTATCCGTTGCAACCTGACGTGCGGCGGCAATGCGCTCTCAAAAGGCTCAGAACCCGTTCGTTCTCCTCGATAAAAGAAAACGAACCGCTGCGTTCAAGAAACTCAAGTTCGACACAGCCCTGTTCGAACTCGCGTTGCAAATCGGGATAAAGTGCGCGGTCATGACGGCCGGCCAATACTTTTACAGGCACCGAAATTTCTTTGAGACGCGGTCTGAAATCAGGAATGCTCAACAACTGGCCGCCGATGTCGAAATCGACATCCTTGCCACAAAACACCGGATAGAGTTCTGTATTGCGCGCTCCCGGTTCGGTCAGCAGCCTGCTGGCGTTTTCCGGGTTGTAAAACCTTACAAGCGCAGTCGCCCTGCCGAACAGCGCTTGCATCTCTGGCGACGTAGACACCTCCCCCTGCGCGCGTATTCGTTGTATGGCCGCCCACACTTCAGGCAACTGACACCTGATCACGTGGTTGATGTTGTCGTGATTCTTCTGCCACATCTGCGGGCTGTGCAGGGAGTTGCACAGCAGTAGGGAGCGCACGCTGAAAGGCTCATCCAGCGTGACTTGCAGGCTGATCAACCCACCATAGGAAAACCCGAACAGATGGGCGCCGTCCGGGCATAGCTGTTTTATCAGCGCTTTTACATCAAGCACATCTTCAGCAAAGGTGATGTCCGTGAGGCTAACTGGCCGATCGGAGCGACCCCGGCCATAAAGGTCGACGTAGATCACCCGAAAATCTCTGTGCAGGTCGTCAAAGTGTGGATGAAAGATCGCATGTGAACCGGCCGGCCCCAGACCAGCCAGTAACACCAAAGGCTCACCCTCCCCGCACTGCTCGACCCAAAGCCTTTTACCCCTGACCTCGCAGAGAGTGCCCGGTGCATGCTGGATACAGACTTGTCCGGTCATGCAGCCCCCTGCTCAAGGCTCTGAAATACTGCTTTTTCAGCCTGTCGAACGGCAATGACATCTTTTTCCAACTGCCTGGGATCGCTGTGGGCCAGCACGACAAATCCGAGTGCCAGCGTGGCAAACAGATCCCGAGTCGCAGGTACTGCCTGCTGATCCTGAACCTGAATACTGGTATCCAGACAGGAGGAAAGCTGCGCAAGTGCATGCAGCCTGGCCACCCCTCTGACCACTGAGGGTGCCAATGCCCTGAAAAACACTACAGTCATGTTCTTGAGCAGGGTATAGCGCCGACCAGGCACGATGCTGTGTGCAAAGTAATTGACTGAACGGTGAATCTGACTGTCTCCCGTTGCCTGAAAACAAAGCCGCGGGTGCCCTCCGCCGTGGGGTCTGGCCCCCACTTCGACCAAGCGCAAACCGTCGCGGGTCTGCATGATTTCAATATGAGCATTGCCCCAGTGAATGCCCAGCGCGTTCAAAACCTCCTGCGCATAGTCCATCAGCGGCTCTACCACGGCATCCTCCGGGCTGACCCAATCCATTCGGTCGTAGATGGCCATGCCGGTTGCATGCTCCAGCTTGGTGTACTTGCAGACACTGCAGAGCGTGTGCGTGCCGCCGTGGCTGAATGTATCGACAACGTACTCTGTACCTGACAGGTACTCCTGAATCAGTACCCGGTCGTTGATGATTCCCAGCCGATTGGGCTGACCGAGCAAAGCATCGAATGCCTGTTTGAGGCCAGACTCGTCATCCACTCTGACAACGCCGTCGGTACTGGCACTTTTAGGAGGTTTGACTACCAGACTGCGGCCTGCAAGTCCGCTGCGCAGCAGCCAGTCCTGCATGAGGGAAAAATCATCCGTACATATCTGTTTCATCATCGCCACGCCAGACTCGACCGCAGCCTGCGCCATCACACCCTTATCCCGCCTGGCGGCTGCCAGATCAACCGTGTTTGCGCACTCGGGGACCAGTAACGGAGCCAGTTGTTCGGCAAGCTCCACGCCGGATTCGCAGCCGGCAAGTACACAGAGCGGCAGGTAGTTACGCAACGTGTCAAGCAACGGGCCAAGGTCTTCGCTATCGGCGACGCAGACCCGCTCGAAGTCTGAGGGTCGATAAGAAGCGGCGTAGACATCCGGCGGTTCTACTGACGAGAGAACCGCAATGACCTTGCAGCCAGAGGACTCAAACTCCCTGGCAAACAGGCTGCCGGACGAATACGGGTCCACGATGACCACATAGCGTTGCGCGACCGGGCTCATGATGCCGCTCCCAGCATCTCGCCGATTTTCGCGCAGTAACGGTCCCATGCATCCTGTACCGAGGGGCTCAAGGAGCGCGCCCGAATGGCGGCATGAACCATTCCGGGCTCGATCACCCACTCGACGTCGACCCCCTGCTCCTGCAACTTGTGCGCATACTGCTCGGCATCAATGGCCAGCGAGTCTTTTTCCGCCCCCATGATGTAGGCTTTGGGCAAACCCTCGAAATTGCCTGCTATCAGGGGCGAGATATAAGGGTGCGAAACGGTCTGGGCGTCCGGCGAATAACACGCGGTATAGAACTCCATTTCTCCACCTGTCAGCAATGGCGCGTCATCGCCTCCCTCTTGCCACCGTGTGAAGTCCAGCACCGGACTGATCAAAGCCTGACCAGCAAGTTCTGGACCGTTGCGATCACGGCACATCATGGCGATGACCACGGCCATATTCGCCCCCGAGCTGTCTCCTGCGATGACAATGCGTCTGGGGTCAATTCCCAGAAGCGCGGCGTTTTCGCAGGCGTAGACCAACGCCGCATAACAATCTTCCAGCGCCCCGGGAAAAGGATGCTCCGGGGCGAGTCTGAAATCGACCGCCATAACCTTTACCGAAGCCTTGGAAGCGATCTCGGCAGCAGCACTGTGGTGCGTGTCCAGGGAGCCGACCACGAAACCGCCACCCCTGATGTAGATGACCAGACCTGCATGGAGTGTCTGCGCCGGTTCATAAAACCGGAATCGCGTGGGCAACTGGCGATGGATCACATCCTGCTCGCTCCAGCTCACGTCAGCCGGAACGTCGTAAGGAAACTCGACCACAAGGCTCTGATACAAGCGGCGTTGTTCATCCAGCGGATACGTATAGAAATCAGGCGGCATGACTGCGTTGCAGCGCCCCACAAACTCTTCAATACCAGGTGCGTAACTCATCGACGATTCTCCAGCAGGTTAGTGGGTGACATCCGCGTTCACTGCCTGATTCGGTGCGCGTAGATCGGCCAGAATCCCTCGCCTTACGAGCGGCAACAGACACAGAGCAGTTCCTATCCCACCGAACCAGAGCGTCCATTCGAGCCCTGCATACGTGATGATCAGAGAGGTCAAGACGCTGCCCATGGGAATCGCTCCCCAGATCATGAAGCGCTGTACCGAATTCACTCTGCCCAGCAGCGTCAGAGGCGTTTCGGTCTGCCTCAGTGTCAATGAAGTGGGGCCAAATACGCCTTCGCCCAGACCGTGCAGAACGCTGGCAGCAATCAGCCCTGCAATAGAATCCGCGGCACCGAAGACAGCAATCAGGAACAGACCGCAGACCGAGGTCGCCGCAGCGATAACCAGCGTGCGCGAAATACCGAAGTGGTTCATCAACCGCGACGAGATTAGATTAGCCACCGGAAAACCTGCCGCTGCGGCACCGATTACCAGGCCGATAGTGCCGGGAGACAGCATCAGAACATCTTTGCAATACAGCACAAGGCTGGTTTCTATGATGGTCAGAAACAGCACATACACGGCACCGCATAAAAACACTGGCTCAAGTTTCGGGTGCGAAAAGACAAATCTCAGTCCGGCCTTTATATCGGACATGATCGACATTCTTACCGGTGCGACCTCGGCTCGATCCAGGTCAGTTCTCTGATGGCGAATCGCGCCCAGCGTGAGCGCCGAGACCAGAAAAGAACCTCCATTGAGCAAAATGGCTAAAGGCGGCGCAAACACGGCAATGACGGGCCCTGCGGCCATGGGTCCGAGCGTTCGAGCGATCGACTCGGAAAAAAACAGCTTGGCGTTACCTTTCTGAAGCTCACTGGCCCTGGAATAGAGTTCAGGGAGAAACGAGTTATAGGCCACCTGAAAGAACACAGTGGCCACCCCCGCACAGAACACCAAAACCATCAGCAAGGGAAAGGTCATCCAGCCTTGCATCGAGAGCAATGCGATGCTTGCATACACGACCATCTGAACCAGATCAGCCAGTATCATTGTCTTGCGCTTGGGCAGGCGGTCAACCCACGCACCGACCGGCAGCCCGAAGAAAAGAAAGGGTACAAACATCAGAAACGGCAACAACACCGCCTGCGCCGCCGATGCACCGACCACTTGCACGGCCAGCAGCGGAAGTCCGATAACCAGAAACTGATTACCCAACAGACTTAACGATTGACCCGACCATAATAAATTGAAATTCCTGTGCGCAGCGTGCTGCACCGGATCTGTTGTTTCAGCGTCCATACCGCATCTCCTGACTCATGGGAACGGGCCGCGCCTTGATTGGGGCAGCCGGGTGCCTCAACCGGCAATCGTGCGCAGCGCACCCGTTGAAAGGCTGTCGCCGAACTGCACACCACTGCAATCGATGGAGAAAGGCACTTGATAATCCTGCCCCTGCCGGACATAGACCGGACTGTCGAACAATTGAACGGCCTGCATCCAGTGAGAGCGACTGTTATGAGGATCGTTGGACAGACAGTTATCGTCCTTCAAGTACAGGTCGAACCAGAAAACAACACCATGCGCCACCGCGTTGGCATCTGCGGTAAAAGTCATTTCTGACGCCATATCAAAAGAGACACGGCCCTCAAACCTGGCGCTGTAAAACTCGACCGGATCGCTGATCAGTTGGTGAGGCCAGGTCTGTAGACGAACCGGAAAATAGCCAGCAGTTTTGAATTGATTGAAAGCGCTGACATCCAGCCCATAAATATCGTCGTGCACACCGTTCAGATTGGCTACGTCCTGGCTCGATAGCAGACAGGCATTCAACGTGACGGCGCGAGGAATCACCTCAGCGTCCGGTTTCAACAACTCGCGTTTGGCATGCAACAGGGCCATACCGAAACCTTCGCCAAAAAAACCGCAGTCAACCGTTTCGGAAATCATGACGTCGATGTGCCGAGGCACGTCGACACCTGACAAAAGGTCCGTAGACATTTTATTAATGACCGTCACCTGCTGTTCCAGCCCGTTGGCGCGAATGATTTCCCGTGCCTTGTCGGCCACGCGTGTATTGAACTCGCAGGTGTAAACATGCCTGGCCCCTTTGCGAGCGATCAGCATGGCGAGCAATCCCGACCCGGTGCCTATATCCAGAACGGTTTTACCGGAAAAGTCTGTTGCTTCAATGGCCTCGTAAAACGCTTGGTTACGCTGGTGGTCATTCAACATCGCGAAGTGCCAGCGAGGAATACTGGTGACCCTATGAGGGGGCTCGCCCACGGCGGGGGAAGTAAAAACGGGTGTACTGTTTACACTCAACATTTCATCTCTCCGAAGATAATAATGATCGTCTTTCCATGCCGCACTGGATCAAACGTTCTGTATGAGGCGTTGAAAATCCTGAAGGCCGACCCACACAGCGCCCCTGTTTTGCACGTAGGGAATATCCAGATAAGGAATCCGGCATTTTCTGGTTTTCCTGCCATGCCAGGGGCAGGTCACCGACTCCTCATCCTCACTGCCATGCGTCAAAGGCCCGCCCCGGTGCTGGCACGTCATATCCTTGAACGTAATCTCTCCGTGCTCTCCACGTCGCATCTGAATGTATTTGAGCGCCGTTTTTATAACCGTGTCGTGACCTGAGCTTTCAAAGGCTATAAGTTGCATAGTGGCGATAATCCCCAATAGAAAGAATTCGGTACTTGCAAGACTCGGAAAGCACCAATGCACCGTGCAGTCTGTTTTTGGCAATAACCACACACTCGCCAGGTCCCAGATCGCTGAAGCAGTCAGGGCCATGGCAAAACCTCAGCAGGCCTTCATCCACGATGCAGAACTCATCGCCGTCATGCACATGAGGAACGGAAAGTTCGCCTTTTGGCTCGTCAAGGTGAGTCACGGGTATCGTGTGAATACTGGCCAGTACTGCGGCTTTGATATCCATGCCCAGTTGTCGATACTGCGCACGCTTGTCCATCCATGTTATTTGCGCACACAGATCATCTTCCATGATCTGTTGCAGGGCGCAGGCCATTTCGATGCCCTTGACAAACTCGGGATATACACAAGCACCGTACTTCTCTGCCAGCGGCAACAACAGCTCATTCAACGTCATGGACCCGTGGTAGCCGTCGATATGAACATGCTCGGTGTAATAGCGCGTGTCGGCGTCTGAAAAGCAGCGTTGCAGCAGTGCCTTGACACGTCCGCAGTAAGGACCGAATGAGTTTTCCGCATAGGTGATTGCGCCGACGTATTCAAAAAACCGTTCGGGGCTGCGCGTCAGCATATGAAAGTAGTTGTTATTGAGCAGAGAAGCATTCAGATAAAAATTCCAGTACGCATGTGAATGATCCTGGAGGCCGACAGATTTCAATGTTTCCTTGAACAGCGTGCTGTGTTTGGCAGCATGTCTGCCGTAGCCAAACTCATCCAGCAGCACACGGAACAAAGCCGATTGCGCTTCGCCGAAATCACCTTTCACAAACCGGGCCATGTGCGATGACTCGGGCAGGAAGTCTACGGCGTGCTGCATCAGCAGAAGACGCACCAGTACGGCCTGATCGGTGGCGTTTTCTATGAGGCTGATCGAATCGTTACCGGCGGAGGATGAAGGTTCCAGCCTGTTCGCCAGGTAGCGCTTGAACAACATACTGTCCCACTCTCCACCGACAGTCACTTCGTCCTGCAACGCGCCCAATACCCGGTGCTCCAGTTCAGGAATCAAGGTGGCGGCCAGTGCTCTGAGCGGGTCGCTGTAAGACGTCTTGAGGGCAGCAACAATATTTTCCGACGTGTCTGGCAAGTAGAAAAAATCTTGTTCATACAGTGCAGTCAATGCCCGGTTCATCGTAAAGGATGAAGCGTCAAATAATGTCGTTCGGGAAACAGGTTCAAAACTCAAATACGCGAATGCCTGGGGCCGAAGTGGTCTTTTCCATACGCTGTTTTTTTCAACCCAGGAAACACCATCTTTGTAGAGGTGTATGTCCTTTAAGCGAGCCATATGATCGTCGAAGTCGTATACAGACAATGCAGATTCCATTGCAATACTCCCAAGCCATTAGGTGCGGTCGATTAGATCAGGCAATCCATTACTTGCTTTCACACGTACGACAGCGCCAAGGCGCTCTAATACGTTCCGCTCGACGGCGCTAACAGAAGAAGTAGCAGGCGGGACAATCACTTTATTTCAGGATGATACGAGGAACACCCCGTTTCTTGCTTTCACATTATCTTGGCAATCGAAAGTTTCACGTTCGACCTGCTTTCCGATTTCCAGTGTCGATACTCGGCAGCCATGCACCTGCCACAGGGGCGAAAACCGGCAGAAATAGCTGTCGGCTCGTCAATAAAAAAGACCCGGTGCTGCCTGTAACCTCCCTTGCTCAACGCCAGAAGCGCGGCGGGACAATTCAGACGACCGTATATCTTGCTTCGTCGATGCCCTCCCAACCGACCCGGCTCGCGGCTCAGAAAGGGTTCACCCTGTGCATCCACGAGCTTCCACATTGATGTGCACCTCACACCTTGCACTTGGCAAAAGTGGTGTCATCGTGCTCCTGGCCGTTGTCCAGTCGAAAATCTTCAGCCTTATCCTGGAATTCAAGCTCAAGCAATTTGCGCTTGCGCTCGACACCCCAACGATAACCGGATAAAGACCCGTCGCTGCGCACGACACGATGGCAGGGAATGGCAACTGCCAGCTTGTTGGCACCGCACGCGTTGGCGACCGCCCGTACCGCACTCGGCATACCTATTCTGGCGGCGATATCGGTGTAGGTTGCAGTCGATCCGGCAGGTATATCCCTGAGCGCCTGCCATACCCGCTCCTGAAAAACCGTGCCACGAATATCGAGCGGTAGCGCCAGGCCGGTCGCGGGTGATTCGACAAACCCCACCACCTCGGCGACCAGTTGTTCAAACTCTTCATCCCCGCCGATCAGGTTGGCATTGGGGTACTGATCCTGAAACCTTTCGACCAGAACATTCGGGTCATCCCCCAGTGAAATGGCACAGATACCCTTGGTGCTTCTGGCCACCAGAATCGAGCCCAGTGAACTTTCACCCAATGCAAACCTAATATCGACATTGGCCCCGCCTGCCCGATATTCGGAAGGTTTCATACCCAGCATTTTCTGCGAAGCCTCATAGAATCGGCTATTGGAGTTGAAACCTGCTTCATACAGCGCACTGGTGATGGTCACATCGTGAGAGAGCTGGACTTTCACTCGCGAGCGCAAGGAAGCGACGCTATAGGCTTTCGGCGTCAACCCCGTAAGTTTCTTGAAGGTGCGGTGAAAATGAAAACTGCTCATTCCGACCTTTTCCGCAAGGTCGCTGAGGTTTGGCACCGAGTCGAACGTGTCGATCAGCCTGCAGGCTTCGGAAACCGCCGCAGCATGCTTGATTGCCACGCTTTCCTGATCACTGTTGCCGCGCATCGACGGGCGAAAACCAGCGGCTTCAGCCTCGCCCTCTGTATCAAAGAATACGACGTTTTCCGGCTTGGGAAGCTTGGTCGGGCTGCACGGCTTGCAATAGATACCCGTCGTCACCACGCCATAGACAAAATCAGCGCCGATTCCCGAACGGCGGTTGATCAGAACATTCCAGCGCGGATCGTCTTCGGTCCGTGGAGCGTGCTCTGCGACTCGATTCTCTGTGCTTTCCATGGTAGTACCCCGCCTTGAGTTTCCATGAACATATCGTCAACCGAACCCATTGGCACTCCGACTCTTGCTTTCAAATTCGAAATGGGGCGCTTTCGACCAAATCGATAGGCACACGCCAAAGATACCAGGCCGCAACCGTTCTGAACGGTGCGAACCGTTCAGCCATAGCGGCCATCTCTTTATGACCTGGCTTGAGCTCGAGAGCATACAGCCGTCGGTAACCTTCGCACACGCCATAGTCGCTGGCTGGCATCACATCCATCTGCCCCAGACCGTAGATAAGCATCATTTCCACGGTCCAGCGGCCGACACCCGGCAACTGAACAAGACGAGCGACCAGTTCCTCATTGCTCATGGCCAGTGCATCACTGATATCAGGGACCAGCCCATTGCTCCTTGCAACAGCAATAGCCTTGATTGCGCGGCACTTGGACGCCGAGAAACCGCAGGACCGCAGTGTCTGTTCATCCAGATCGATCAACGCCTGCGCAGCCGGGAAGGCGGTGTCTGGAAACAGGGCCCGCAGCCTCATGACTATCGCGTCGCCCGCCTTGGCATGTAACTGCTGATAGGCGACAGCCTTGATCAGTGCCTGAAATGGATCCTGCGCGGAAGTGACCGGGTGCAGGCAGGGACCGACGTGATTGATAAGCAACTCCCAGCGCCTGTCGATGGCCTTGAGCCGTTCGACTGCATGGGCGTGTGGCGCATCAGCCCTATCCGATTCTGGTGACATGGTGTTTTCCAAAGCGAAAGATATGAGCCGAAGGAAAGCTCAATGTGAGTGAACCGTCGCAGTTTCTGCAAATGATCGCGTTATGCTCCAGCCCCAGCAACCACGCAGCCCTCCTGATCAGGTTCGCGCGGCGACCTGCATCATTGCGCATCGTGAAAGATAACGCCCAAAGTGAAGCGACTCCCCGTGAGAACCTCACTGACGCCATGCCGGGCGAAAACCGAGTAGAAACCCCGAGCCCCCTTCACCGGGCGCCGGTTAACGGCAAATATCACCGCGTCACCGGCCTCCAGAGGCACGACGCTGACTCTCGACTGCATTCTGGGCCGCTGTTCGGTGATGACAAACTCGCCACCCGAGAACGCCTCGTGCGGTGGCGACAACAAAACAGCCATCTGCAAAGGGAATAAAGTGTCGCCATACACATCCCGATGCAGGCAGTTATAGTCCCCCGCGCCGTAACGCAGTAGCAAGGGAGTGGGTCGGGTCTGACCAGCGGCGTGGCATTGGTCGAGGAATGATGAGTGCTGCTCGGGGTATCGGTGTTCGAATCCGAGATTCTCGTTCCAGCAGTTGGCCAGAGGCACAAGGCGACGATAAATATCAGACCTGAGTGCCGCAACAGGCTCGGGCAGCGGGTACGCGAAATACTTGTATTGTCCCGCGCCGAAACCGTGCCGCCTCATATCGATGCATGACCTGAACAAATGTTCCTGAGGGTACGACTCAGCGATGCGCGCGCAGGTGTCCGCTCGCAACAAGCCTGAAAAGACCGTAAACCCATGGTCGTTGATACGTCGCAGATGCTGGGTCCAGTTTTCCGAATCGAGCCTTGATTGCAGCGTAGGGTCGAGCATTGGCGTCCTTCCTTAAATGGCATGCTTTACCCTACGCACACCCTGGGCGCAGCGCCTCCCGTTTATTGCTCCTGAATTCTTCGCTGAACCTAACCTGAACGACCTGCCAAAAACACAAAGCCGATAAAAAACAACTACCCGCATTCAAGAATGAGTATCATTATGTTACGCAGTGTTTCCGGCCTACGACCCGCTGAGACACGTTCACCCTACAGCTTTGACCCGGTGAGATATGCTCGTTCCCTTTTTGATCATGCTGCGCGAAGGCATCGAAGCCGCGCTTATCGTTGGCATTATCGCCAGTTACCTGAAGCAGACCGGCCGCGGCGAGTGGATGCCTGCGGTGTGGATCGGCGTATTTCTGGCTGCCGCGCTGTCGCTGTTCGTCGGTGGCGGGCTTGAGTTGATGAGTGCCGAGTTTCCGCAGAAGCAGCAGGAACTGTTCGAAGGCATCGTCGGCCTGATCGCGGTCGGCATTCTCAGCTCCATGGTGTTCTGGATGCGCAAGGTCGCGCGGTCGATCAAACACGCGCTGCACGAATCACTCGACGCTGCCCTCACCGGCTCGAAAAACCAGACCTACGCGCTGATCGCCATGGTGTTTTTCGCCGTGGCCCGCGAAGGCCTGGAAACCGTGTTCTTTCTGCTCGCCGTATTCCAGCAGAGCGAAGGCTCCGGCGCGCCATTGGGCGCCCTGCTCGGCCTGTTGCTGGCAGTCGCTTTCGGCGTGGCCATCTACAGCGGCAGCATGCGCCTCAACCTGAGCCTGTTTTTCCGCTGGACCGGGTTGTTCATTCTGGTAGTGGCAGCGGGCATTCTCGCCAACTCCGTTCAGGCACTGCATGAAGCCGGGGTCTGGAATCACCTGCAGGAAGTGGTTTTCGACATCAGTGCGCTGCTGCCGATGGACGGCCCTGCCGGTTCGGTACTGGCCGGCATGTTCGGTTACCAGGACGCGCCGACGGTCAGCACCCTGAGTGCCTACCTGATTTACCTGATCGGGGCGCTGCTGCTGTTCTTCAAGCCGCACACCCCGGCCGCTTGCAGGGTCATGCAGCCAAACACATCTTCTGTTACGAACGAATAAGGGCCTCCATGTCTAACCGTCCCTCAGGGCCTTCCGGGAAAGCCCGGCCGCCCCGTGTCCTGCGATTGGCAGTCGCCGGCTCAGTGATCCTGATGATCGCCGCAGGCGGGCTGTTCTACTACGCCTCGCAGGTTGCGGCCAAAAAGCGCGCGGCCAATGCCGGTACTGAAACCGTGGTCAATATCCACGCCCACAACTGCGAACCGAACGCCTTGACGGTCGCCGCGGGCAAGAACGCCTTCCGCATCGTCAACCGCTCGGAGCGCGCCGTCGAATGGGAAATCCTCGATGGCGTGCTGGTGATTGAAGAACGGGAAAACATCGCGCCAGGTCTGAGCCAGGTGATCAATGCCAACCTGGCACCCGGCGATTACGCGATTACCTGCGGTCTGCTGAGCAACCCGCGTGGCACCTTGCATGTCACGCCGACGGCAGAGTCCGACGCCAAGGCCAAGGCGCGTCCGTCCATGACCGCCTTCATCGGGCCGCTCTCCGAGTACCGCGTGTACCTGAGCCTGCAGAGCTCGGCGCTGATCAAGGCCGTCACCGCCTTGCAACAGGCCATTGATGCCGGCGACCTGAGCGCTGCTCAAGCAGCCTACCTGCCAGCCCGCGCCGCTTACCAGCGCATTGCACCGGCTGCACAGCGCCTGGCCGAGCTGGACAATGCGATCAACGCCCGCGCCGACTATTACGAGAAACGTGAACAGGACCCCGGCTTCGGCGGCTTTCATCGCATTGAATACGGCCTTTACGAGCAACACAGTGTCGAGGGCCTGGCGCCGGTCGCACAGCGTCTGCAAACCGATGTCACCCAGCTCAAGCAACAGTTGATGGCGCAATCGCTGGCGCCCGAACAACTGGCGGCCATTGCCACGCGCACACTGCGCAGCCTGGCTGATGTGCGCAGCAACGGCGAAGAGGAACGCTACAGCCACAGAGACCTCAACGGCTTTGCTGCCAATCTGGACGGCACCCGCAAGATCGTCGACCTGCTGCGGCCGTTGCTGGCCCGCAGTGCGGGCGATCTGTTGCAAAAGATCGACGCAGCCATGGCTGATCTGGACACCACGCTCGATGCGTTGAGCAGCGCCGATGGCGGCGTGCGCCCCTACGATCAAGTGGATGAGGCGCAGCGTCAGCAGATCGCCGCCAAGGCTGGCGCTCTGGCTGACGCACTCAATGGCATCGACCCGGCACTCGGCCTCTCCGGCCTTTGATTTACTGGAGCACAGCACGATGAAAAATCCGGACAGCAATCCAGAAACAAGCAACGCTCCGGCCTCCCTGCAACGCCGCCGCGTGCTGATGGGGCTTGGCGCTGCAGGGGCCGCGCTGGCTGGCAGCAGCCTGAGTGGCAACGTACTTGCCGCAGCACCTGCAAAAGTCGCCGAAGCGCCGAACAGTGAGAAAACGCAGGACCACAACGAGTTTCACGGCCTGCATCAGAGCGGCATCGTCAACCCACGCCCTGCTGCGGGCATGCTGGTGGCATTCGATGTTCTGGCCGCAGACCGTGAGGACCTGGAACGTCTGTTTCGCACGCTGAACGAGCGCATCGCATTCCTGATGACCGGTGGCCCGGTGCCGGAGATCGATCCGAAACTGCCACCGCCGGACTCGGGCATTCTCGGTCCGGTGGTGACCCCGGACAACCTGACCATCACCGTGTCGGTGGGCGAGTCGCTGTTCGACGAGCGTTTTGGTCTGGCCCCGATCAAGCCGAAACGCTTGAGCCGCATGACCGGTTTCCCCAACGATGCGCTGGACCCGGCCAGTTGCCATGGCGACCTGAGCATCCAGTTCTGCGCCAACACCGCCGACAGCAACATCCATGCGCTACGCGACATCGTCAAGAACCTGCCCGACCTGCTGCTGGTGCGCTGGAAACAGGAAGGCACCGTGCCGCCCCAGGCACCGAAGAAACCCGGTCAGCCGCCGGAAAGCGCGCGCAACTTTCTGGGTTTCCGGGATGGCTCGGCGAACCCGGATTCCAACAACCAGAAGACCATGAACGAACTGGTCTGGGTGCAGCCGGGCAGCGACGAACCGGCCTGGTCCGCCAACGGCAGCTATCAGGCGGTGCGCATCATCCGCAACTTCGTCGAGCGCTGGGACCGCACGCCCTTGCAGGAGCAGGAGTCGATTTTCGGCCGCAGCAAAAGCACCGGCGCGCCCATGGACGGCAAAGTCGAGAGCGATGTGCCCAACTACGCAGCCGACCCGGAAGGCAAGAAAACCCGGCTGGATTCGCACATCCGCCTGGCCAACCCGCGTACTGCCGAAAGCCAGCGCAACCTGATCCTGCGCCGCCCGTTCAATTACTCCAACGGGGTGAACAAGAACGGTCAGCTGGACATGGGTCTGCTGTTCATCTGCTACCAGGCCGACCTGGAAAAAGGCTTCATTACGATACAGAGCCGGCTTAACGGCGAGCCGTTGGAGGAATACCTCAAACCGGTCGGTGGCGGCTATTTCTTCACCCTGCCGGGGGTAACCGGCGACCAGGATTTCATCGGTCGCTCGCTGCTGGCGGCCGTATCGTCCACTCAAAACGCATGACCTATCCACTCCTGACCCGGAAGACCCTCATGAAAAAGACGCCCCTGGCTTTGCTCCTGACCCTTGGCCTGCTCCAGACTCCACTGGCGGCCTTCGCCGCTACCGCGCCGCTGGATCTGGTAGGCCCGGTGTCGGACTACAAGATCTACGTGACCGAGAACATCGAAGAACTGGTCAGCCACACCCAGAAATTCACCGATGCCGTGAAGAAAGGCGACATCGCGACAGCCAAGAAGCTCTACGCCCCAACCCGCGTGTACTACGAGTCGGTCGAGCCGATTGCCGAACTGTTCAGTGACCTGGACGCGTCCATCGACTCACGCGTCGACGACCATGAACAAGGCGTGACGGCGGAAGACTTCACCGGCTTCCATCGCCTGGAATATGCGCTGTTCTCGCAGAACACCACAAAAGATCAAGGCCCTATCGCCGACAAGCTGTTGAGCGACGTCAAAGACCTGGAAAAGCGCGTGGCCGACCTGACCTTCCCGCCGGAAAAAGTCGTCGGCGGCGCCGCAGCCCTGCTGGAAGAAGTGGCAGCGACCAAGATCTCCGGCGAAGAAGACCGTTACAGCCACACCGACCTGTATGACTTCCAGGGCAACATCGACGGCGCGAAGAAAATCGTCGACCTGTTCCGCCCGCAGATCGAACAGCAGGACAAGGCCTTCTCCAGCAAAGTCGACAAGAACTTCGCCACCGTGGACAAAATCCTCGCCAAGTACAAAACCAAGGACGGTGGCTTTGAAACCTACGACAAGGTCAAAGAAAACGACCGCAAAGCCCTGATCGGCCCGGTCAACACCCTGGCAGAAGACCTCTCGACCCTGCGCGGCAAACTGGGCCTGAACTGACCTGAAGCGCCGCGCCTGCCCAAGGTGCGGCTCTTTGCCCTGCCCGGTGGTTACTGCACCTGAGTGTGACGCGGAGCGTCACGAACTGCATTCCCACGCGGAGCGTGAGGAACGATAGTCATCAGATTCCGGGCCGTGCCTTTAGCCAAATCCAAATTGCTCTAAAGTGCTT